>NZ_JBLKSS010000014.1:0-21621 GCF_047607725.1 Sodalis sp. (in: enterobacteria)
CTCAAACCGGGATGGAAATAAAAGTTATTAAAATCAATACAATGTGAAAATACAATGAGCATAAGCGTGTAACGTAGGTCTACTGTCTCATACAACAAACCCACCAATAATTCAAGACGTCCTCCACGGGGCGCTTACGTTTTATTGGCTTTTTTATCGGCAAATTCATCGCCAATTGCCTGATGACCCGCTGCACATGCAGAAAGTGCTGATCGCCTATTCGGCAATCGGCGTCGCAATGCTGGCGTATGTGATGCTGGTGCCAAATTTTAGCGCCGTGTATGCCACGGTAGGCGTCAGCGCATTGTTCGGTCCCTGTTGGGCCACGATTTACACCGGCACGCTTAAAACGGTAGAGAACCGGTATACTGAAGTGGCGGGGGCGGTGATCGTGATGTCCATCGTCGGCGCGGCGATTGTGCCGGCGCTACAGGGTTATGTGTCCGATTATCTTGGCTCCATGCAACGATCTTTCGGCGTGTCGCTGCTGTGTTTCGCGTTTGTCGGCTACTATTTCTGGGGAGAGCTACGCCATCAGGAGCGCAGGCGCACGGCGCTGCCCGCCGCGGCACAGGGCAAATTCTAGCCGGCGTCCCCGCTTACGGCCTAACGCCGGCCCTGTTCGGCCACGGCCCGGCATCGACCCTATTGAGTCACGGCCCAACGCCGAATGCGCGTCGCGGTGCCCGCCAAACTCGGGTTTCATAGCGCCGCGGCGGGGCGCCTTGTTACCATAAGGGCATCCGCGATCGCGCTTTTCAGTTAGGCCGTTTCCCGCTACAGTGAAGATCTCATGAAGGATTCGGGAGGGACCATGCTATATATCTTTGATCTGGGGAATGTCGTCATTGATATCGATTTTAACCGCGCGCTGGGGGTCTGGAGCAATTTCAGCCGTGTCCCGCTGGCCACCCTGCAAAAAGAGTTCGTCATGGGTGAGGTCTTTGAACAGCATGAGCGTGGGGATATCACCGATGAAGCCTTTGCCGCCAAAATCTGCGGCGAATTGGGCATCGCGTTGAGCTTTGAACAATTCACCGCCGGCTGGCAGGCGGTGTTCGTCGGCCTGCGGCCCGAGATGGTGGAGATTTTGACCAGGCTGCTCGAACAGGGGCATCGTGTGGTGATCCTCTCCAATACCAATCGCCTGCATTGCGATTACTGGCCGAGCCAGTATCCCGAGGTGCAAGAATACGTGGACAAACTCTATTTGTCGCAGGATCTGGGCATGCGCAAACCGGACCCGGCCATTTATCGCTACGTACTTGAGCAGGAAGGGTCGACGGCCGACGGCGCGGTTTTCTTTGATGATAATGCCGATAATATTGCCGCGGCACGTCAGGTGGGGATCCGCAGCGTGCATGTGACGGACCGGGAGGTCGTGCCGGTATTTTTTGCCTGACGGCAAGAAAGCGTGGGCGTCCCGCGCTGATGCAATCACCGCAAAGAGGGTGGCGATGACGGGTCTGCGGCTGAAGAAGCTCATGCCGGTGCTGCATTTTATCCGGCATCTGGGTAAGCGCGTTTATCGCGATGATATCACGGTACTGGCAGGTCATCTGGCGTACGTGTCGCTCTTGTCGCTGGTACCGTTGGTGACGGTCATCTTTACGCTCTTTGCCGCCTTTCCGGTGTTTTCCGATGTCAGTATTGAGCTGCGCCATTTCATTTTCACCAATTTCATGCCGGCCACCGGCGACGTTATCCAGCGGTATCTGGAGCAATTTATTCTGAATTCGAGCCGTATGACGGCGGTGGGGACCTGTGGCCTCATCGTTACCGCGCTGCTGCTGATTTACTCGGTGGATACGGTGCTCAACAGTATTTGGCGCAGTAAAAACAAACGGCCGATTATTTTTTCTTTCGCCGTCTATTGGATGGTTTTGACGCTGGGCCCGCTGTTGGCGGGCGCCAGCATGGTGCTGAGCTCTTATCTGTTTTCGCTTACCTGGCTGAATGTCAGCGGCGCCAACGGCGTGATGACGCTGCTATTGCGCGTCTTTCCGCTGTTGCTTTCCTGCGCGTCGTTCTGGCTGCTCTATAGCCTGGTGCCGACGGTGAGGGTGCCGGCGCGCGATGCGTTGGTGGGCGCGCTGGTGGCGGGCGCGCTGTTTGAATTGGGGAAAAAGGCGTTCGGTCTGTATGTCACCCTATTTCCGTCCTACCAGCTCATTTACGGCGTGCTGGCGGTGATCCCCATTCTCTTTCTCTGGGTATACTGGAGCTGGTGCATTGTATTATTGGGGGCGGAGATCACCGCGTCGCTGAGCGAGCACCGGCAGGTCGTCGCTCATCACGCCGCCCAGACTGCAAGGAATTCCGATGATAGAGTTGATACAACGGGTCACGCAGGCCAGCGTCACCATTGATAATGAGGTGGCGGGCGCGATTGGCCCGGGGCTCCTGATCCTGCTGAGCGTAGAGCGGCAGGACGATGAACAGCGCCCGGCCAAATTGTGTGAACGCGTGCTGGCTTACCGTATATTTAGCGATGAGCACGGCAAGATGAACCTTAATGTGCGCCAGTCGGGTGGCACCGTGCTGGTGGTATCCCAATTTACCCTGGCGGCGGACACCGATCGAGGCCTGCGCCCGGGGTTTTCCCGCGGTGCGGCGCCGGCGGATGCCCGGCGGCTGTATGATGATTTTACCGGCCGCCGCCGGCAGACCGGCATTCGCACCGAAACCGGGAGCTTTGGCGCCGATATGCAGGTGGCGTTGGTCAACGACTGGCCGGTAACCTTCTGGCTGCAGGTCTGAGTGGCCGGATGGCGTATTCAATTAAGAGAGATGGGTATGTATCACTTGCGCGTTCCGGAAACCGAACAGGAGCTTCAACAATATTATCAGTTCCGATGGGAGATGTTGCTCAAGCCGCTGCATCAGCCGCCGGGCTCCGAGAGGGACGCTTACGACGGCATGGCGCATCACCAGATGGTGGTGGACGAGCAGGGCCAGCCGGTGGCGGTAGGGCGTCTTTATGTTAATGCTGATAATGAGGCCTCGATACGCTTTTTGGCGGTGCATCCGCAGGTGCAGGATAAAGGCCTAGGCACGCTGGTCGCGATGACGCTGGAGTCGGTGGCGCGCCAGGAGGGGGTCAAACGGGTGGTGTGCAGCAGCGCCCGTGAAGATGCGGTGGCGTTTTTTGCCAAGCTGGGGTTCGTCAATCAAGGGGAAATCATCACCCCTTCTACCACCCCTATCCGGCATTTTTTGATGATTAAGCCCATCGTCACCCTTGGACGACATCCTGCACCGGCCCGATTGGTGTGGCCAGCTGCAGCAGGCCTGGTATCAGCATATTCCGCTCAGCGAGAAAATGGGCGTGCGCATCAGCCAGTATACCGGGCAGAAGTTTATGACCACTATGCCCGAGACCGGCAACCAAAACCCGCACCATACGCTCTTCGCCGGCAGTCTGTTTTCGCTGGCGACCCTGACCGGCTGGGGGCTGATTTGGCTGCTGCTGCGTGAGCGCCAGCTTGGCGGCACCATTATTTTGGCCGATGCGCATATCCGTTATACCAAACCGGTGATTGGCCGGCCGGGGGCGGGGGCGGATCTGGGATCGCTATCGGGAGATTTAGGCCGGCTGGCGCAGGGACGCAAAGCGCGGGTGCAGCTTGAGGTCGAACTGTACGGAAATGATATCAAGGGCGCCATTTTTGAAGGGGTCTATCTGGTCCTGCCGCCCTCGCTGGATATCCCGCTGGAGCGAGGCGGCTCCAACGCCGGCTGAGGGCCGTGCGCCGGTTGCCGCGGGCGCCGTGGCCCTATCGCTGTGACGAGAGTTTCGCTGGCGCGAGGTGGCTCCAACGCCAGCTAAGGGCCGTGCACCGGTTGCCGTGGGCGCTGAACCTGCCGGGGCCGTAACCAGCGATGTTGCTAGGGCTCAGGTGTTGCCGCCACGTCGCCGTGGCGCAGGTTTTGATTGAGGGTTTGCCCCGTTGTGCTCTGGGCCTGTAGCGTGCCGTTCAGCGAAGGCTTGAGCGGCGCGGCCGCCGCCATCTGTCCCCGCAGCTGCAGTTTGAGGTTGGCGTTGCCCGTCAGCGGCAGCGTCGGCCACCCCCAGTTATGCAGCACATTGGCCGGTACCGCCCGCCCGTTCAAACTGAGGGTAAAGTCCCGCGCCGGCCGCTGGCTGACGGTGGCGGCTTCCAGCCGCCCCTCGCCGGTAAAGGCGCTCAGCTCGCTAATATTCAGCGTATCGCCGGTGGCGTCCAGCGTCAGCGACGGCTGGCGCACGTCGGTTTTATTGAAGGTGGCATCGCTGCCGTTCAGGGTCAAGCTGCCCGACCAGACGCTCCATTGATGGTCGCGCGCCAGCACCAGTTGCCTGCCGGTGACGTCCAGGGCGGTTATCTGGAACGGAAATGCCGGGGTAATATCGATGATCAGATTGCGGTTGGCGCTCAGCCTTTCCACCGACACGCCCGCAAGCCAAGACGGTAGCGGCTGCAGCCAGCTCGCGCGCCAATTCGCGGGCAAGGTATATTCCAGGCAGGCTATCATCAGCTCATCCAGCGCCAGCTTGTGTTCTTGCCGCAGCCAGCGTCCGCTGGTGCGCAGCAAGCCTCTTTCCCAGCGGCCGCTGAATTGGCGGATCTCAACACCCTGCGGCGAAAAAGTCATGTTGGCGAGGGTATCCGTTAAATGCACTCCGCCGTTAATCAAATCACTGGCGTTGAAGGAAAGCGAACCGTCCTGTGCCGACCAGCCGCCATCCTGGAAGGTCATATCGCGTAGGGTCAAATCCAGATCGTTAAACGCCCAATTACGCCCCTCCATACGCGCATCGATCAAATCTGCGCGACGTAGGGTAATTTTGGGCGCGGAAAACACCTGACGCAAGAAGTCGTGCAGCGTCTTGTCCGACTGCAAACACACATTGCTCAGCCGCAGGCTGTCTACCTGCCAGCTACCGTCGGGCGCGCACCGCGCGGTACCGGTAAGCTCGCCCTGGTAGAGATCGGCCCCGAGATTATCCAGGGTGAGCGCCTGGTTGTTTATCTCGCCCTGGACCAGGACATTCTGCGCCGGCACGCCGTTGAGCGTCAGAGAACGGGCGCTAAGCTGAAAACGCGCCTGCCGGCCCAGCGGATAACCGGCCTGTGGTCGCAAGGGCGAGATGCCAGCGTTGACGTTCTAGCCGTTAAGTCGCCAATCGCCGTACGGGGTGCGAACCGCCATACCATTGAGCTGCAGTGTATCCGCCTGCAGGGGCCAGGCCGGCGCGGCCGGGTCAAGATTCAGGGTGCCGTCCTGCAATTGTAAGCGATTAACATGACAGGGATCGGTGAGTTGCTGTGTGCCAAGCTCGGCCACTACCCGCTTGGCGACCAGCGTCGGCAGCGCGTCTTTTTTGCCGAGGCTGACGTTATCAAGTTGGATCTCGCTGAATTGCGTCCAGCTGTGATTAATATAGCCGAGGGAAACCTGGTAATCGCTGTGCCGGGTCAATTGCCGGCCCAGCCAGCCGGCGCCCCAGGTGGTTTGCAGCAGCATATAAATAAGCACAATGAGCAATAATAGGATCAGACGCAGTGAGATCAGCAATTTGCCAATAAATTTCATTGCACATTCCGCAGCGGTGAAAACAGATACACTGTTTATGCCGTAATTGACCCGTTATCTAAAGGTAAGCGCCCCGTGGAGGACGTCTTGAATTATTGGTGGGTTTGTTGTATGAGACAGTAAACCTAAGTTACACGCTTATGCTCATTGCATTTTCACATTGTATTGATTTTAATAACTTTTATTTCCATCCCGGTTTGAGTGATATGAAATTAGTGGTTCTGAAGTTTGTGATAGTGTCCANTTAAAWTTTAATGGACACTATCACAAACTTCAGAACCACTAATTTCATATCACTCAAACCGGGATGGAAATAAAAGTTATTAAAATCAATACAATGTGAAAATACAATGAGCATAAGCGTGTAACGTAGGTTTACTGTCTTATACAACAAACCCACCAATAATTCAAGACGTCCTCCACGGGGCGCTTACGTTTTTTCTGTCTATTTTTCATACTTTTAAACGTAGACTGGATAAAATATCGACAAGTGATGATTGGATTTGTCGTTATTTTAGGCTAGCGATGCTGCCCAGCAAGGAGAATTGTAAATACTAACCCGGACACGGCAACTTTTTGGCTAAGATTAATTGACCTGAGCCCATGCGCTAACACCTGCGCGGCCGCGTGGGGAAGGGCTTGAGGCGTTCGCGGCAGTCTCCCCGCTCGCGAAGTCATCGCTGATAGCGGGCGTTAATGACCACACCATAGGCGATGCCCTCGGCCTTCACCTTGAAGAGGATTTGCTGGAAGAACGGATAAAATTGTAAGCCGTGCGTTGTTTTTATGTTAAAAATAAACGGGTGGACGCGGGAGACGGCCTTTGGCCGGGTTATGACAGAGTCGTTTTTCATGACTATACTTATTTTGCTATCACCGCCGCCCTGACTCAGGCGGTTCCAGAACCAGGCACGAGGAGACCATCGTTTCGCTGGTCGCTGGTACCGGAACAAAGAAAGCTGGGTGCTGGTAAAGCACATACCAAGGAGTATGACGAAAACCAGGATTCACTTCATATTCTTGCACTCCTTTGAACTCCGCTTTCAATCTTGACTGTCAGGGCTGCCAGACCAGACCATGGGCGTACGCAATGAAAATGTTGGACGATGCGCCGTGAAGAGCGCGCGTGAGCGGAACATAATGAGGAAAAAAAGGTATGACACCAAGTGATTCAATACCCCCGATAGTGTTGGCGGAAACCGCCTGTTTTTTTGATGTGGATGGAACGCTCGCCGGTATTGAAACTCGGCCTGAATGGGTCACTATTCCTGGCGATATCAAACAGGCGCTATGCGAACTGTCCACCGCCGCCGGCGGTGCGCTGGCATTGGTTTCAGGCCGGCCCGGGGCTGAACTTGATAGCCTGAGCGCGCCGCTGCGCGGACCCGCCGCCGGTATTCATGGAGCGGAGCGCCGCGACGCCCGCGGTGACTTCCACCGCGTGACATTGCCAGCGCCTATCGCCACCGCCTTGGCACAGGAACTTAAACAGGCCATCTCGGCGTTTGACGGCTGCCATGTGGAAGATAAAGGGGTGGCGTTCGCATTGCACTACCGTCAAGGGGAACAATATCACGATCGGATCCTGGCGCTGGCGCAGGACCTGGTAAGACGTTATCCCGAACTGGTATTACAGCTCGGCAAATGTGTGGTTGAGCTTAAGCCGGCGGGCGTCAATAAAGGCGCGGCGATAGCGGCATTCATGCAAGAACCGCCGTTTGTCGGACGGACGCCGTTATTTATCGGCGACGACCTGACAGATGAAGCCGGTTTCAAACAGGTTAACGCTTTGCAGGGCATTACGATTAAAGTCGGACCCGGCACGACGGTTGCCCGATACCATCTGGACGATGTGAGTCAGGTACACCGGTGGATTCTGACATTGGCAAAACAACAAAAAAATCATTTTATTAAAACCAAAAACTCGGTTGGGGAGGGTTTATGAGTCGCCTAGTGGTAGTATCAAATCGAATAGCGGCTATCGAAGGTAAAAAGGAAAGCGCCGGTGGTCTGGCCGTCGGCATAATGGATTCACTTAAAGATCAGGGCGGATTGTGGTTTGGCTGGAATGGCAAAATAAGCGAAGAAGATGAGCCTCTCGAAAAAAACCAGCAGGACAACATTACTTTTGCCGCATTTAGTTTAAAACAAAGCGAATACGATCAATATTACCTTAATTTTTCTAATACCGTTATCTGGCCCGCCTTTCATTACCGCCTCGATTTAGTGCAATATCAGCGTGAAGATTATGATGGCTATTGCCGTGTCAATGAAATGCTGGCGGGACGTCTTAAGCCGCTGGTGAACGAAGACGATATTCTCTGGATACACGATTATCATTTATTGCCGTTCGCCGCCGCCTGCCGTAAATTGGGCATGAAAAACCGCATTGGTTTCTTCCTGCATATCCCTTTTCCGACCTCGGAAATCTTCAATGCTTTGCCGCCCCGTAAAGAGCTGTTAGAGAAGCTGTGCGAGTATGATTTATTGGGCTTCCAGGCGGAAAGCGATCGCCAGGCGTTCATCGAGAATCTGGCATTGGTCACCACCGTGGAAGATTTGGACGATGATCGTATCAAGGCCTACAATAAGCCGGTAACGGCCCGGGTCTATCCCATTGGCGTCGAGCCGGAAAGTATTCGTGAGCTGGCGGAAGGGCCACTACCGCCCAAGCTTGCCCATTTGCGCGATAAGATGAACGGTCAGCTGATTATTAGCGTAGATCGGCTTGATTATTCTAAAGGGTTACCGGAGCGCTTTCAGGCCTATGAGACGCTGTTGGAGAATTATCCACAGCATCGCGGCAATATCCGTTATTTCCAAATTGCGCCGACATCGCGGGGCGATGTCCAGGCATATCAGGACATCCGGCATGAGCTGGAGACTGAAGCCGGCCGTATCAACGGCCACTTCTCCACACTGGAATGGACACCGCTGTTTTATCTCAATCAACATTATGAACGCAGCCTGTTGATGAAAATTTTTCGCCATTGCGAGGTAGGGCTGGTAACGCCGCTGCGCGACGGGATGAATTTGGTCGCTAAGGAGTATGTTGCTTCACAAAATCCTGATGATCCCGGCGTGCTGATCCTCTCCCGTTTTGCCGGCGCTGCCAATGAGCTTACCTCGGCGCTGTTGGTCAATCCCTACGACCGCGACGGCGTCGCCGCCGCGTTGGATAAAGCCCTCAGCATGCCGCTCGGCGAGCGCAAGGCGCGTTTTCAGGAAATGATGGTGGTGATTAAGAAGAACGACATTGTGCATTGGCGACAGTCTTTCTTGACCGATTTAAAAAAAATCCCCTCCAAGACTGAAGATATCGGGCAGACCGTCTCCGGTGTGACGCGATAACCCTTACCGCCATCCTGGCTTAGGCCAGGATGACCGGTCATCTACGCCCGACACGGGGCCGCGAGACGCGTAGCCTGCCTTCGTAAAATAACAGCGCAGGGCCTTCATCGTTTTCACTTCAGTGCCGCCCGCGGAGCCAAAATACTCAACCAAAAGCAATAGCCTAATTATGTGACACTGTCACGGTAAAAGATTGAAAAAAAACCGGCAGCGTTGAAGGCGTGCCGGTTATCATTGCCGGGCGAATAGGCTTATCGGCGGCTTGAGCCCAGAATTTTTGCCAACAGGAAACCGACACCGCCTGCTATAAGCTGCGCAGGCACCGGATCTTTACTGGTCTTTTCTTTGACGCTGTCGACGTAATCATTAAAGGTATAAGACGCCTGAGCGGCTTTTTGATGTATTTTCCCTTCAAGGGTGAGAGAATCATCGTCCGTTGCTTTGCCAAACGCTTCCTGGCCTTTCCCCGCGAATTCTTCAACTTTATCTTTGGCTTTATCGTACATAGTTCTCGTCCTTTGCAAGTGGAAACTCTTTAAATATAGACCAAAATTGCGGTTTTGCTGGGACCGGGGCAAAGCGGCAAGCTAAACGCATTTCTCGTCTTGCACTATCGTAAGCGCTTGCGCCGGTAGATCCGATGCTCAACCATGGTGCCAATGACCCGGATAGGCATGGTATCCGAACGCATAATCGGGTAGTCCGTATTAAGCGGGACGAGTTCAAACACCTGCTCACCTTGGGCATCGAACGACACCGGACGGTACTTCTTGAACGTGGCTTCGTGATCGCCGTTTTTCGCCACCACGAACTCCCCTGGATGCTGCTCAATGTCCGGGTCGATAATAACCACATCGCCGGTATGGAACGACGGCGCCATGGAATCGCCTTCGATTTTGAGGGCGAATGCCTCGTTGGACCAATTCATATCGGTCAGCACATATTCAAAATCGCCATCCGCGCCGGTGATGGGCGCTTTCTCGGCAAAGGCACCCGCCTGAACGACATTTATCAACGGGATTTTCCGGCTGCCGACTTCGGCGCGGCTTAGCAGGGGACCCCCGTTCATCAACCAATCGGGGCTGCACTGCAGGGCACGGGCGATGCCGACGATGTTGCGCGGCTTGCTGGTTTTGCCCTCCTCAATACTGCCCCAGGATTGCTGGCGGATACCGGCAAGGTCGGCCGCTTTTACTTGCGTCATGCCCAGTTGCCGCCGTCGTTTTTTAACGCGTTCAGCTAAAGTCATCTTTGTCCTCCTGGTAATATGATACCGCCAAAACTGTATTTGACAACCCCCAATACTGTAAGCGCCCCGTGGAGGACGTCTTGAATTATTGGTGGGTTTGTTGTATGGCCCGGTAAGAATATGTTCCATTACGATGCCTAGTTAACCCGCATCCTATAAGGGACGGCTGTCAGATCATGGATAATCCGGCGATGATAGTGTCCACTTAAATTTTAATGGACACTATCACAAACTTCAGAACCACTAATTTCATATCACTCAAACCGGGATTGAAATAAAGGTTATTAAAATCAATACAATGTGAAAATACAATGCGCATAAACGTGTAATGTAGGTTTACTGTCTCATACAACAAACCCACCAATAATTCAAGACGTCCTCCACGGGGCGCTTACATAACAAACGCGGCGTAGACATAAGCTGGTACACTCAACACTCTACGTCCCGATGGGCAAGCTCAGCGGCAGCAATCGGTTCACCGGCGCCCCAAGTTGGCCACAAGCTTACGATCGCCCTAACCGGCCATGATAAAACGGGCGATCTCGGCAGGCTGGTTAATGTTCAACTGCGGCAGCGCACAGTCCAACGGCACATCGCTGGCGACCGCAATGACATGCCGATCGAGGAGCGTGCGCCAATCTTGACCGGTCGCGGAACGATAGAGAGCAATTTTATTGACCGGTTCATGCTTGAAGCCTTCCACCAGGATCAAATCGAGCAGTGACGGATCCATCTGACTGGCCAACCAGGCCAAGGAAGGCATCTGCGCCGGCACGTTTTCAGTCATCAGCGCCCAGCGCGCCGAACTTGCCACCATCGTCTGCCGCGCGCCGGCCTTACGTAGCGTATAACTATCCTTACCCGGCGTATCCACATCCATTTTATGGTGGGTATGCTTGATAATGCCCAGGCGCAGACCGGATTGGTCAAGCAGCGGGATCAGCTGTTGCAGCAGAGTGGTTTTGCCGGTACCGCTATAGGCGGCGACGGCCAGCAAAGGAAGGTGCGAGACGGTCATGGCAGCTGTCCGTGTGACCACAGGTCAAGATCCTGCGGCGTGTTAAGATTCATAAAATCGTACCGGGAGGCGTTAAACACCACCCGCCGTGCCGGGATAGTGGACAGAAAAAGCCTGACCCGCCTTCCTCCGCGGCGCAGAAACGCTTCCAGCGCCGGCGCCAAAGCTCGGTGCAACAGCGTAAACGTGGGATGATCATGACCCTTATCATCGCCGGCGAAGGCCGAGGACGCCTGCTGTCGATTCGCCCACAGCCGCGCCACCAAATCGTTCGGAAACACAGGTACATCACAAGGGACAAACGCGACCCACTCGCTATCCGCAAGGCGCAGACTCATCAGCATCCCGGCCAGCGGCCCAGCAAAACCGGGAAAGGTATCCGCCACAACCGGAAAACCGTCGTGCTGATAGGCATCTTCGTTACGATTGGCGTTAATCATCAGCACAGCGACCTGCGGCGCCAGACGATCGGCTACGTAACGGTATAATGGCTTATGATTGATTTGCAGCAGGCCTTTATCTTTACCGCCCATGCGCGTCGAAAGACCGCCCGCCAGGATCACGCCGGTAATGCCGTTGGTTACCATCGCCCTCTCCAGGATGAAATTCTAGGGTACGGGGATTACCCTTCATATTAGGATACAATGTTTTAGCGAATGCAGGATAATGCTGTTTATCCCCGTTCGCGAATCTTGCTACAGTACTGTCAGACCTTCACTAAGGAATGTATTATGAAATGCCATCGCGTTAATGAATTAGTGGCGCTGTTGCATCCCGCCTGGCAACAAGAGCCAGATCTTAACCTGGTACAATTTTTGCTAAAGCTGGCGCAGGAAACAGGATATCAGGGCGATTTAAGTGGCCTGACCGATGATATTCTGATCTATCATTTGAAAATGCGCGGCAGCGATAAAACGGCCGCTATTCCCGGGCTGGCGAAAGATTATGAAGAAGATTTCAAAACGGCCATTTTGCGCGCCCGCGGCATTATCAAAGAGTAAGCGGGGGCTGAGCGGCGGGTTATGAGCACAGAATTCAATTTTCAGGCATTAATGCCCGATTTGATTATGGACGCCCTGCAACAAACGGGGATCGTCGTCGATTCCGGCTTAACCGCCCTAAACAGCTATGAAAATCGCGTCTATCAGTTTCTGGACGAAGAGAAAAAGTGCTATGTGGTGAAATTTTATCGCCCCGAACGCTGGCGTACCGAGCAAATTTTAGAAGAGCACCAGCTGGCGCATGAGCTTGCGGATGCCGAAATACCGGTCGTAGCGCCGCTGGTCATTAATCATGCGACGCTGCACAACCATCTTGGCTTATTATTTCGCCCTGTTTCCAAGCGTAGGCGGGCGGGCTTTTGAGCAGGATAACGAAGACCAGCTGGAGTGGGTAGGGCGTTTTCTTGGCCGTATTCACCGACACAACGGCAGCCGCTGTTTTAGCGCGCGCCCAACCATGGGACTGGAAGAATATCTGACGCAGCCGCGTCGCGAGCTGGAAAACAGTACCCTTATCTCTGGCCGGCAGAAAGCGATGTTTTTACAAGCGTGCGACCAGTTAATAGCGCAGGTGCATGAGGTGTGGACCACCGACTGGCGCCCGCTGCGTCTGCATGGCGATTTGCACGCCGGTAACATTTTGTGGCGCGACGGCCCGACGTTTGTCGATCTCGACGATGCCCGTAATGGCCCGGCTGTTCAAGATCTCTGGATGCTGCTTAACGGCGATCGCCGCGACAGGCTGTACCAATTGTCGCTACTGTTGGACGCTTATGCTGAGTTTATGGATTTCGATCCTCGCGAACTGGCGCTTATTGAGCCGTTGCGGGCAATGCGAATGATCCATTATCTCGCCTAGGTTAGCCGGCGCTGGGGCGATCCGGCTTTTCCGCGTAGTTTTCCGTGGATGGTTGAGGCGGAATTCTGGTCGCAACAAACAGCGCTATTCATCGAACAGGCAACGCTGCTGCAACAGCCTCCGCTGCAGCTGATGCCGGTATATTGATTATGTTTACGCCTAAGTTATTCATTTTGGAGAGACACTATCTATGAAAAAAATATGGTTTGCGTTGATGGGTATCGCGTTGGCATTCAGTGCCTCGGCCGCGCAGTTTACTGAAGGTCAACAATATGTCCAGCTCGACAAGCCAGTAACCAGTGAACCCCAGGTGCTAGAGTTTTTCTCGTTTTATTGCCCGCACTGTTATCAATTCGAGCAGGTATATCACATTTCCAGCACGGTGAAAAAAGCGCTACCGGCAGGAACCAAAATGACCAAATATCACGTGGACTTTCTGGGGCCGATAGGTAAACAGCTCACCCAGGCCTGGGCGGCAGTCATGGCGCTGGGGGTAGAAGATAAAGTCAGTCCGCTGCTGTTTGATGGTCTGCAGAAAACGCAGACGATACAAACGCCGGATGACATCCGCGCGGTCTTTATCAAAGCGGGCGTCAGCGCGGAAGAATATGATTCCGCCTGGAACAGCTTTGTCGTGAAATCCTTGGTCGTACAGCAGGAGAAAGCGGCCGCCGATCTGCAGCTGCGCGGCGTACCGGCGATGTTCGTCAATGGCAAATATATGGTGAAAAATGACGGACTGGATATGTCGTCGATGGACGCTTATACCAAACAATTCGCCGATGTCGTGAAATTTCTCCTTAGCCAAAAGTAATATCGCCCGTGGGCGAATGAAGCACAACGCCGGCGACCGCCTGCGTTGTCGTTTGTGGCGGCGATAGAAATAGCGGTATCTCCTTAATCTGCCAGCGGATAATAACCTTTGCCCGCTACGGGCCGTAGCAGGTTTATATCCACAATGGCAATACCCTTGTGATGAAATTTGCTATTGGCAGGTTAATATATTAATCACTTGATAATAAAGGTTTTTTGTCTAACGACCTCGCGATTGTCGCGGCTGTCAATAAAAACTATAATTTTTACTCACAAAGTTATCCACAGCATGATCCTGCGGATCTCGCCGCATTCCCGGTATTTTTATCGCCCTTATGCTACGCTAACCATCGTCTCCGGCTGCCGGCTGTGGCATGCTACCCCTTATGTTTGCTGACTAAAAAGAACGAAATACGCTATGGTCCAAATCGCAGAAAACCCGTTAATCCTAGTGGATGGCTCTTCTTATCTTTACCGCGCCTATCATGCCTTCCCGCCGCTGACCAATAGCGTGGGGGAACCCACGGGGGCGATGTACGGCGTATTGAATATGCTTAAAAGCCTGCTGGTGCAATACCGGCCAAGCCATGTGGCGGTGGTGTTTGATGCCAAGGGCAAGACCTTTCGCGATGAATTGTTTGAGCACTACAAATCCCACCGGCCGCCCATGCCGGACGATCTACGCAGCCAGATAGCGCCGCTGCATGAGATGGTCAAGGCGATGGGGCTGCCGCTGCTGGCTATCAGCGGCGTCGAGGCCGATGATGTTATCGGTACGCTGGCGCTGGCGGCGGCGCGCGATGGCCGCGACGTGCTGATAAGCACCGGTGATAAAGACATGGCACAGCTGGTGTCGCCCAAAATTACCCTGATCAATACCATGTCGAACACCATCCTCGGTCCGGAAGAGGTGCAGTTGAAATTCGGCGTGCCGCCGGAGCTTATCATCGATTATCTGGCGCTGATGGGCGACAGCTCCGATAATATTCCGGGCGTGCCGGGGGTAGGGGAGAAAACCGCGCAGGCGCTATTGCAGGGACTGGGGGGGCTGGAAATCCTGTATCAACAGCTTGATAGCGTCAGCACCTTGAGCTTCTGCAGTGCCAAAACCATGGCCGCCAAACTCGAGCTGCACCGCGAGGTGGCTTTCCTCTCCTACCAGTTGGCGACGATCAAAACCGATGTGGCGCTGGATTTACCCTATGACCAGCTAACGGTTGAAGAGCCCGAGGCCGAAGCGCTGATGCTGTTATTTCAGCGTTATGAATTTAAACGCTGGCTGAGCGACCTGGAAGCGGGTAAATGGCTACAGGGTCGCAAAAGCGCCGTAGCGCCGCCTTCGCCCTTTACCGCGCCCCGCCCGGCCGCCGCAGAGGCGCCGGCTGAGGTATTGTCAAAAAACGGCTACCAGATCATTTACGACATGGCGACGCTTGAGCAGTGGATTACCGTGATCCGCAGCGCCGGTGTGTTCGCCTTCGATACCGAAACCGACGGGTTGGATACGCTGACCGCCAATTTAGTGGGGCTGTGCTTTGCCGTGAAGCCGGGTGAAGCCGCCTATCTGCCGGTGGGTCACGACTACCTGGATGCGCCGGACCAGCTTGACCGCGCGGCAGTATTGGCGGCGATGAAACCGGTGCTGGAAGATCCCGCCATCGGCAAAATCGGCCAGAACCTCAAATTCGATCGCGGGGTATTGAAACGATACGACATTGAGTTGGCCGGCATCGCATTCGATACCATGCTGGAATCCTACGTGCTGGACAGCGTCGCCGGCAGCCACGATATGGACAGCCAGGCGGACCGTTTTTTACAACACACTACCGTGAGCTTTGAAGAGATCGCGGGTAAAGGTCGCAACCAGCTGACGTTTAACCAGATCGCTTTGGAACAGGCCGCCCCGTACGCCGCCGAAGACGCCGATGTGACGCTGCGTTTGCATCAGACGCTGTGGCCGCGCATTGAGCAAGCGCCGGAGCTGAAAAAGGTCTTTCAGGAAATTGAAATGCCGCTGGTGCCGGTCCTGTCGCGCATTGAGCGCACCGGCGTGCTCATTGACGAAAACATTCTCGCCGCGCATTCGGTGGAGCTGACCCAACGCCTGAAAGCGCTGGAACAGGAAGCGCATCAGCTGGCTGAAGAACCGTTCAATCTTTCCTCTACCAAACAGCTGCAGGCGATTTTATACGATAAACAGAAACTGCCGGTGCTGAAAAAAACGCCCGGCGGTGCCCCTTCCACCAATGAAGAGGTGCTAGCTGAGCTGGCATTGGATTATCCGCTGCCGAAGCTGATTTTGGAATACCGCGGCCTGGCCAAGCTTAAATCCACCTATACCGATAAACTACCGCAAATGATCAACCCGGTGTCGAAACGGGTGCATACCTCCTATCATCAGGCCGTCACCGCCACCGGTCGACTGTCTTCGAGCGATCCGAACCTGCAGAATATCCCGGTGCGTAATGATGAGGGACGGCGTATACGGCAGGCGTTTATCGCGCCGCCGGACGCGCTAATCGTGGCGGCGGACTATTCGCAGATTGAGCTGCGCATCATGGCGCATCTCGCGCGCGACCCCGGATTACTGAACGCCTTCGCCACCGGCAAGGATATTCACCGCGCCACCGCCACCGAGGTATTCGGTATGCCGCTGGAGAAGGTGACACAGGATCAGCGCCGCAGCGCCAAGGCTATCAACTTTGGCCTGATTTACGGCATGAGCGCTTTTGGTCTGGCGCGTCAGCTGTCGGTGCCGCGTTCGGAGGCGCAGAAATATATGAATCTTTATTTCGAGCGGTACCCCGGCGTTTTGGACTATATGGAACGCACCCGCAGGCAGGCTACCGATCAAGGCTATGTCGCGACCCTGGACGGGCGCCGGCTTTATTTGCCGGATATCCACTCGCGCAACGGCATGCGTAAGAAAGGCGCGGAGCGCGCGGCCATTAATGCCCCTATGCAGGGCACCGCCGCCGATATCATCAAACGGGCGATGATTGCGATTGATGGCTGGCTGCAGCAGGAAGCGCCCCCGGTTCGCATGATTATGCAGGTTCATGATGAGCTGGTGTTTGAGGTGCAGCGGGATGCGGTTGAGAGCGCCAAAGCGCGGATCAAGGCGCTGATGGAGGGATGTTTTACGCTGGATGTGCCGCTGCAAGTAGACGTGGGCGTCGGTGAAAACTGGGATCAAGCTCACTAAGTGGCGAATGACTAAGCACTTTTTGTAATTAAGCTACATTAAAGTGTGATGTATTCCTACAATAAGCATTCCTTATACGTAAAAAGGTGAAAGTAAACTACAAAAAATTCTTTTTCCCCATCAAAAAATAGGGTAAAGTTATCGGCGTAGGGTACAGAGGTAAGATGTTCTATCTTTCAGACCTTTTACTTCACGTAATCGGATTTGGCTAAGTATTAGCCGCCCCAGTCATTTTATGACTGGGGCGTTTTTTATTGGGCGCGGAAAACCTTGCCGTGCGCTGCCCGGCGGCATGAACATCACATCGTGAACAGCGCCGCCGCCGTCACCTCGATCAGAGCGTGACGTTGCAGGCAAGGTGAGTAGCGCCGCCATCGCCCCGGCCAGGGCGTGAAGCTGAGCTTTATTCTTCACTCGCAGGCGTTTCTGGCGCTATCGCCGGCGGGATGGCGGCAAACCAGGCGTCGAGTTTCTGCCGCAGTTTATCCACGCCCTGCTTTTTCAGCGATGAGAATGTTTCAACCTCGACATCGCCCATGAATGCCAGCGCCGCTTCGCGCACCTGATTTAACTGCGCTTTGCGCGCGCCGGAAGCCAGCTTATCGGCTTTGGTAAGCAGGACGAGAACCGGAATATTGACATCCACCGCCCATTGCACCATTTGTTGGTCGAGATCTTTCATCGGGTGGCGGATATCCATTAATACCACCAGCCCCTTGAGGCTGTCGCGCTTTTGCAGATATTCGCTCAGAGCACGCTGCCACTTGCGTTTTAATTCTTCCGGCACTTTGGCGTAGCCATAGCCGGGAAGATCCACCAGCCGGATGCCCGGCTCAACCTCAAACAAGTTGATAAGCTGGGTGCGCCCGGGGGTTTTACTGGTCCTGGCCAGGTTTTTCTGATTGGTCAGGGCATTAAGCGCGCTGGATTTGCCGACGTTGGAACGCCCCGCGAAGGTGATTTCAATCCCACTGTCGATCGGCAAATGGCGAATATCCGGCGCGCTGGTCACGAAATGGGTTATCTGATAGTTATAAGATTTGGTCAACGGTATCCTCTCTCTGGAGATGGCATATTAGCGGCAATTATACCGGTTATGTCCCGGGATGCGTTTTTTATCTTCGCCCACGGGCGCGGTCATCTTTTTTCTTGCGCGGCTTTCTGATAGATTCCGCCGCAACGGTAGACGTCATTACCCTTACCCAAGAGTCAATATTATGAATTCATCAGCACGGGGCGGCCGCGGTAAGCCCGGTGACGCCCGAAAAAAAAAGCAGCGTAAAAGCCGCGAAGAGTTGAATATCGAAGGGCGTGAACGTAAGCGGCAGAAAAAACACCGCGGGCTGGCCGCCGGTTCACGCAGTCAGGGCGGCGGCGGCGAGGCCGTACGCCAAAATACCCGTACGCCGCAGGATGGCCGTATCGGCAGCAAAAAGCCCGTGCCGCTGACGCTTGAGGGGGCATCGGTTCAACCCAAACCCCTCGCGTCCGCGCCGCAGCCGCCAAAGCCGCGGGAAACGGCCGAACAGGAGCTGGCACGCCTGGAGAATGACGATCGTCTGGATGCGTTACTACAGCGCCTTGAGCAGGATGAAACCCTTTCCACAGAGGAACGACGTTATGTCGACCAGGCGCTGGATCGAATCGATAAGCTGATGACCGAGTTGGGCATTGAGCTTATTGACGATGACGAAGAGGATGCGCAGACGAATCAGGAAGATATACTGCAGCTGCTTAAACGCGGCTACGACAAAGACAGCTTCTAACCCTTGCCGGCATTAACGCTTCTCCTTGCGCTATTGTTAACCTGTTATTTTGTATGGTTATCGGGTAAACTATGGCGCCTCTCGCGATCGCGACGCAAGGCGCGGCTGCAAGCGGCCCGTGCCGCGGTTCGCCGACCCGCCCCTCTCGTCAGACGGCACCGTCGACGTCCCCCGGGTAAGGAGTAAGCCGTGAAGTCATTGCCAGCAATCGAATGGGATTCGGCCCTCATTCAGAAATACAACGACTCCGGGCCACGCTATACGTCCTATCCCACCGAGCTGGAATTCAGCGAAGATTATGATGACGCGGCGTTTGCCACGGCGGCGGGCCGTTATCCCGCGTGGCCGCTGTCGCTTTATGTCCACATCCCGTTCTGTCACAAGCTGTGCTACTTCTGCGGCTGCAATAAGATAGTCACGCGCCATGGCGCAAAGGTCGATAATTATCTCGATACGCTGGCGCGGGAAATCCGCGCGCTGGCGCCGTTGTTCGCCGGTAGGCACGTCAGCCAAATGCATTGGGGCGGCGGGACGCCGACCTTTTTGTCGGTGGCGCAGACAGCGCGGTTAATGGCGCTGCTGCGGGAGCACTTCTCTTTTGATGCCGACGCCGAGCTGTCCATTGAAATCGATCCGCGGGATATCCCGCTGGATCTCATCGATGATTTGCAGGTAAGCGCCAAGGGTTTAATCGTATCAGCGTCGGCGTGCAGGATTTCAATGGCGAGGTGCAGCGTCTTATCAATCGCGAGCAGGACGAAGCGCTGATTTTTGGTCTGATTGAGCGCGCCACCCGTCTGGGATTCCGCTCGACCAATATCGATTTGATTTACGGTCTGCCGCGCCAAACGCGCGATCGCTTTGCTTACACGTTGCAGCGGGTCATCGCGCTTGGGCCGCAGCGTTTAAGCGTGTTCAATTATGCCCATATGCCGTCGCTATTTGCCGCGCAGCGCAAGTTTAAGGACGCGGATTTGCCCGACGCCGCGCAAAAACTGGCCCTGTTGCAGCACAGTATCATGACCCTCACCGACGCGGGCTATCAGTTCATCGGCATGGACCATTTCGCCCGGCCGGACGATGAACTGGCGCTGTCGCAGCGGGCGGGACGTCTGCACCGCAATTTCCAGGGGTATACCACCCAGGGCGAGTGCGACCTGTTGGGACTGGGTCTATCGGCGATAAGTATGATCGGCGACCATTATGCGCAAAATCAGAAAGTCATGCGCAGCTATCGTGATTCCGTTGAGCGGCAGGGTAACGGTTTGTGGCGTGGCGTGGCGCTCAGCCGCGACGATTGCCTGCGGCGGGACGTCATAAAAGCGCTGATTTGCCAATTTCGCCTCGATTTTAACGTGATTGAAACGGCTTACGGCATCCGATTTACCGACTACTTTGCCGAAGATCTGATGCAAATGGCGCCGCTGGTGGAGGACGGGCTGGTGACGATGAGCGCCGGCGCGCTGGAAATAACCGTCCGCGGCCGTCTGCTGGTGCGCAATATCTGCATGTGTTTCGATGCCTATCTACGCGCCAGCCAGCGCCTACGTCCGTTTTCCCGGGTGATCTAAATCGCCCCTTTCCGCCGTCAGGCGAAAAGGGGCGTCATGAGGGTGTTGGACGACCGATCAATTCAGTGAATTGATGAGCGCGGCGCACATGACCGCCGCCAGCGCCGTCTGTGGGGCATGCCCCGTGACGATAACCGTGTCCAATCCCTGCGTCACGAAAGCGATAATGGTCTGCAACATGGCTTGTCTCCCCTTGTGCACAGAAATAATACTGAGCCGGCCCGCGATGTAAACTGTTTAAGCGAAATTTTGCATCGCGGCGCACTCTCTGTGGCGCGTTCGGGGATTACTCCATCCAAGCTCTTTCAGCTTGCGCGTTAGCGTGTTGCGGCCCCAGCCGAGCAAACGGGCGGCATCCTGCTTGTGGCCCTGGGTATGGCGCAGCGCGGTGGTCAGCAAGGTGCGCTCCATTTCCGGCTGCGCTTCCGACAGCAGGTTTTGGTGACCGGAGCACAACGCGCGATCCGCCCACTGCGCCAGCAGCGTGGCCCAGCTATCCGGCAGCGATTGCACCACGTTATCCGGTGCGGTGGTTTCAAACAGCTCCGGCGGCAAATCCTGAATCAATACTTCTTGTCCGGCGGCCATTACCGTCAACCAGCGGCAGGTATTTTCCAACTGGCGCACGTTCCCCGGCCAGGGGAGGCGGGTCAGCGCGGTTTCGGTTTCCGGGTGCAGATTTTTCGGCTCCACGCCCAGCTCCCTGGCCGCTACCTGCAGGAAATACCGCGCCAGCCGCGGAATATCTTCCCGTCGCTCGCGCAGCGGCGGCAGATGGACACGGATAACGTTCAGGCGATGGAACAAATCCTCGCGAAAGCGTCCTTCCTGCACGCGCAATTCCAGGTTCTGGTGAGTGGCGGCGATAATACGCACATCCACTTTGACCGGCGCATAGCCGCCGACGCGGTAGAACTGGCCGTCCGCCAATACACGCAGCAGGCGGGTTTGCACATCCAGCGGCATATCGCCGATTTCGTCCAGAAACAGCGTGCCGCCGTCGGCCTGCTCGAAACGGCCATGACGGATTTGATTGGCGCCGGTAAACGCCCCTTTTTCATGGCCGAATAATTCGTAAGCGCCCCGTGGAGGACGTCTTGAATTATTGGTGGGTTTGTTGTATGAGACAGTAAACCTACGTTACACGCTTATGCTCATTGCATTTTCACATTGTATTGATTTTAATAACTTTTATTTCCATCCCGGTTTGA
>NZ_JBLKSS010000015.1:0-37815 GCF_047607725.1 Sodalis sp. (in: enterobacteria)
CAAAAGCAGCAGCATCCTGATCAGTCAACTGCCGGTAAAAAAATGGTATGGACTGATAGAAAACCCCACGACAGCTGACGCGTTACTCGATCGGCTAGTACACCCCAGCTATCGACTGGAACTTAAAGGCGAATCACTACACAAAGAGCAAGGAGTAGCCAGCACAGGAAAATAGACTAAAACCGAGTCAGAAGATGAGCGAACACGTGATCGAATATCACTGGAATGGGTGATCGGAAAATATCGGAATAACTGATCGGATGTCGCCGGAACAGATGATCGGATACGTCGGAATCTGCACCCCACGGAACCGCTGCCGATGACAATTAAATCGTAAACCATACCCTGATGCTCCTGACTGTGTTCCGCCGGCTGTCGCGCCGGGTGAGATAAGTGTAATAATAGTCCGGAAGCTCGAATAGGGTCATCTGTCTGAAATAAAGCTTACGTAAAATAAAATCACCCGCGACGGGGCAGCGGGTGACATCAGGGGTGATAGAACTAATGTTTGCGGTAATCCAGGTGTTCCGTTGATTCTATTTTGGCGATACCGGCTTCGAGAATGGAAATCAACTGCTTGGCGACATCGGTCGTGAGCCATAATGTCCGGTCAACTTCCGCATCGGCGGTGGCCTGGTCAGGGGAATTGACATAATGCAGGCGAATCATCATGGCATCGTAGGCATCTACCGTACTAATGTCCCAGCCGACCAGCGGGTGTGTATGAATGATTTCGTTTTTTCTGTCCATATATACCCCTTTTTTGACTCGTTATGATTTGAGTGACTATGAGGTTCTGGCATCTCCTGGTTCGCAGGTAGCTTCATTATACCCGCCTTTTTCAAATTTTTTCGCAATTAGAGACTTTTTTTGTAATAGGAAACGTCGCAAAGGGTTACTGAGCGCGCCACCATGAGCGGCTGCGGCCCGCGCGGCGCGACGGTTAATCCTGCCGTGGCGCGGGAGGCAGCGTCACCGGCATTACGCGACGGGCCAGCTCTTCCGCTAATTGTGCGAAATATTTCTGCATCAATGCATCGCGGTTTTGGTTCTGTGCTTCCAGCATCAGGTTATGAATCAGCAGCTGATTTGCTTTTTCATCCAGGCTGAATGAAAGATAGGAAAAAGCGATTTCCAGCACGCTCAGCCGGCGCTGCTGTTCACTTATCAATTGCAGTAACTCACCGAAGGTCATCGCTTCTTCTGGCTTTTCCGGCGTCATGGTGTTCTCCCGAAAGCGGTGGTGCCGTCTTGGATAGATACAGGCAATGAATAGGCCAAGGGCGGCCTATCCCCTATCATAAGCCGCATTGGGAATTTTTTCAGCGAAAGCCTGCGTATTTGGGCGAAAAGGAATAAAAAAAAGCCGGGTAGCGAACCCGGCAAGCGACAGTACAACAAAATCTTATTGTGGAGAGTGCGGGTCAAACCAGTCATCGGCGCTTTCCCACATCTCTTGCAGGATGTCGGTGATAAGCGCCTTGTCTTCCTTGCTGCCGCCCAGGACGGTAATGCCGTTGGCGCTGGCATACCGTACCTGAAGCTGGGAGTCGGAAAATCGTTTATCAATGCGCAGATGTAGTTCTTTGCTCAACGCCTCCAGGGCACCGGCAGGAAGCGGTGTCGATTTGGCGAGGGTGATTTCAATTCGCATTTGTTTGTTCTCACTGTATCAGAGCCTGTTTATTTATACAGTATATTGTGAGAGGGTGCAACCGGTATGGGCGTTTTGCTGCGATGGCTATGGCTTGACGTTCCCCGGCGGAACACGCCAGACCGGATGATGAGGCGGTGCGATAGGATGCCGGCAGTGCCGGTGACCCGCTCGGCGTCGGTGGGGGAATCAGGCAGCGCCCGCATCCCCGTGGTCTGGCCCCGGTGGCGCACGACTAAGGTTGCGCCCGGCGCCAGGCCGTCCGGTTATTGACCGCTTTCGTCAACCACTGTCCAATTCAGCGTCTGGTCGGCAAGGAAGGGCACCAGCGTCTCGCCATCGCCGTCCGCCAGAGAGATAGTCGCAGGTTGGCGATGGGCCTCACGGCGCAGCGTAATAAAATCCTCGTTAAGCGGCAAACCGTAGAAGCGCGGGCCGTTAAGCGAACAAAGCGCTTCCAAATGCGCCAGCGCACCGATCTCCTCGAATACCGTAGCGTAGGCCGGCAGGGCGGTGGGGGCGTTGAAAACGCCGGCACAGCCGCAGTCCGACTCTTTACGCGCTCTGGCGCCCAGCGCAGTATCGGTACCGAGAAACAGGCGGTCGCAGCCGCTGGCCACCGCGACGCGCAAAGCCTGCTGGTGCACGTTGCGCTTAAGGATCGGCAGGCAGTTAAAGATGCGGTCGACCCCCCCCCACCAGCATATGGTTACGGTTGAACATCAGGTGCTGCGGGGTAATGGTGGCGCCCAAATACGCATCGCCGGCCAGCACATAGTCGGCGGCCTCTTTGGTGGTGATATGTTCAAAAACGATTTTCAGCGCCGGGAACTGACGGCGGATCGGCGCCATGACCTGTTCAATAAAGCGCGCCTCGCGATCGAAGATATCAATATCCCCCGCCGTCACTTCTCCATGTATCAGCAGCGGCATACCGATCGTCTGCATCGCCTCGAACAGGGGATAAATCGCGGCAATATTGGTGACCCCGTGCTGGGAGTTGGTGGTGGCATTGGCCGGATAGAGCTTGGCGGCGGTAAACACCCTCTGGCGGTGCCCATCAATCAACGTTTGCCTGTCCAGCGAATCCGTCAAATAACAGGTCATCAACGGCGTAAAGCGGTGACCCGCCAGCAGCGCAGCCAAAATACGTTCGCGGTAGGCTATCGCCTGGGCGAGGGTAGTAATGGGCGGTGTCAGATTGGGCATGATGCTCGCCCGGCCAAAATAACGGCTGGTGTAGGGCAGCACCGTGCGCAACATATCATCGTCGCGCAAATGAACATGCCAGTTGTCCGGCCGGCGAATTTTCAGTACTGCGGGCTGTACGGTCATGGGGTCTAGCTCCAGTTAAGCAGGGTAAAGTTAAAGCGCTTTGAACATAACGGCGGGGTACAAGAATAAGAGTAAAGCGCGGTCATTGCATCAATTTCTTGGCCCATCGCGGGACGCCACGCGGACAAAAAAAGACCCGCCGAAGCGGGTCTGAGTTGTGAGGCGTTATAGCGGATCCGGCGTGTCCGGACGGGTTGCCGGGGCGGTCGCCTGCTTATCCGCGGCGTGGCCGCCGGCGGCGCCACGACCGTCGAACCGATAATCCGGCCGTTGCCAGTCGCTGACCGGCAGCGGCGAAGGCGTATAGGTCGGCGCTGGCGCTTTGGTCATCGGCGCGCTGGCATGATGCTTGAAACGCATTGCGGGGGTGTCTTGCGTTACCGTCAACGGGCGTCCTTCCTGCGTCGGCGGCGGGCTGACGGGCGGCGGCATATGACGGGCGACGTCTTCAGCCGCCGCGGATGGTGTTGACTGCGTAGTGCCGACATTCTCGCTGTCCGCGGCCGGAACGACCGGGGGCAATGCGGCGCCGGGGAACGGCTCGGAAACTGCGGCGGCATCCGTCGTCGTGCCCGCATTGGCCGTGTCGTCAGGGCGTGACGCATTGTGCGTCGCAGACGGCGTAAGGTCCGGCGCCTGATTAACGGGACGTGCGTCGTCATGGGACGCGACCGGCTGCTGCGACGGCGCCAAATCGGCTGGACGTTCTTCATCGCTTTGTTCAAACGACAGCGGGGCGGCTTCGGCGCTGGAGGTGGCCGGCACGGCATTGGGCTGTGCTGGCGTTTGCGGCAGGTCGTCGACATCCTGAGCCGTTGACGTCACGGCGCTGCCTGCGGCCGGTTCCGCCTGCTCAATCTGCCGTTGCGCCACCGGCTGCTCGTCGGGGGCGATCACCGGCGGTACTTCATCAGCGGCAGCCTCCTGCGCAGGTGACGGTACCAACGGGACCAGCGTTGGCTGCGGAAGCTGTTGACTGTTCAGCACCTCGCTGACCGTCGCGACCGCGGCTTCGCCCGCCGGCGTAACGGCAAACGCCGCCTGTTCCTGGCGCACGGTGGTGGCATTGGTACCCGCGGCCACATCGGCGCCGGCGTCATGTTCCGGTTGCTCAATGGGGGTGACGGGATAGCTCACCCACACTTTACCCGAAGCCATTTCAGGCGACACCACCGCGCTGGTAAGCGGTACCGGCGATGAGAGCGGATAACGTTCGTCACGGTAGCGGCGACGGCGCTGGCCGCTGACGCGCAGATGAAGAGGTGAACGGCGGGAACGGCGCGGCAAGCACGCCTCGTTGCCGTTACGTCCGCCGTCGACATTGCCGGCCTCGAGCGCGGCATCATTTTCGCCTTGCGCACCGTCGATATCGTCATCTTGGCTTTCCACCGCCGCATTGAATGTGGCCGTAGCGCTTTCCGCCGCGTCTGATGCCGGCGCGGCGGCGGGGAGGGCTGCCCGATCGCCGACGCGGATTTTGCGGTTCAGCGTGCGACGCTGGCGGCGCGGCTCGGCCTGAATCGGTTTATCTTCCTCGCTGGCGGTGTCGTTGTCGTCTGGCGCTATCTCGGCCGGCAGCGCTTTCAATTCCTGCTCGGCGATCTGCGCTTTCGGCTCCTGCTGACGGCGCCGTTGGCGATCCTGGCGGGGTTCACGGCGCGATTGTTGCACCTGCTCTTCCTGCTGGGTCTCGCCAATCATATCTCCCGTGGTCTCCGTCTCGGTGACGGCCTGGGGACGCTTGTGGCGCGCATCGTCACGACCTTCGCGGCGTTCGCGCGGCTGGCGGCTTTCCTGACCGGCGCGGGTCGGCTCGTTGTTGCGCTCGCGGCGGCCATTCTGTTGACGGCGTTGACCGCGGCGATCCTGACGCTCCTGACGGCGCGGCGTTTCCGCCTCGGGCGCCGTCTCGACGACTACCGCTTCGGCGGCGTTGCTTTCCGTCTGTTGCGCCGGCGTGCCGATGAGGGATTTGAAGCCGGCGACCAGGCGGCCGAACAGGCCGCGGGAAGCGACCGCGGTCTCTACGGCGGCGGCAGGTTTCTCGCTGGCTAGCGGCGGATCGGGCATGACAAAAGCCGCCAGCGCCGGCTGCTCGGGGCGCTTGCGCTCTGCGGCGGGCTCCTCAGACGGCTGGATCATTTCCGCTTCGTGTAATTGTGGCAGCAGGTAGCTCAGCGTCGGGGCCTCTTCGCCCTTGCGCACGCGCAACACCGCGTAATGCGGAGTCTGCATTTGATCGTTCGGGACGATAATCGCCCGTACGCCGCCTTGGCGTTTCTCGATGGCGTTGACGGCTTCGCGCTTCTCGTTTAGCAAATAGGAGGCGATGGGAACCGGCACGATGGCATGAACTTCGTGGGTATTCTCTTTCAGCGCTTCTTCTTCGATAAGTCGCAGTATGGAAAGGGAAAGGGATTCGTTATCACGGATGGTGCCGGTGCCGCCGCAGCGGGGGCAGACGTGATGGCTCGATTCACCGAGCGACGGGCTCAGACGCTGGCGGGAGAGCTCCAGCAGGCCGAAGCGGGAGATGCGGCCTATTTGAATACGGGCACGATCCTGGCGGACCGACTCGCGCAGGCAATTTTCCACTTCCCGCTGATGGCGCACCGGCGTCATATCGATGAAGTCGATAACGATCAGGCCGCCCAGGTCGCGCAGGCGCAGCTGACGGGCGATTTCATCGGCCGCTTCAAGGTTGGTATTGAAAGCGGTTTCTTCAATATCGCCGCCGCGGGTTGAACGCGCGGAGTTGATATCAATGGCGGTAAGAGCCTCGGTGGTGTCGATGACAATGGAACCGCCGGAGGGCAACCGCACTTCACGCTGAAATGCGGATTCAATCTGTGATTCGATCTGGTAGTGGCTGAACAGAGGGATTTCACCGCTGTAGAGTTTAATCTTACTGGTAAAATCCGGGCGGCCAAGCGACGCAATATGCTCTTTCGCCAAATCCAGCACTTTAGGATTATCGATCAGGATTTCGCCAATATCGGGCCGTAAATAATCGCGGAAAGCGCGGACGATAACATTACTTTCCTGGTGAATCAAAAACGGCGCAGGGCGCCCTTCGGCGGCTTTTTTTATCGCTTGCCAGTGTTTGAGGCGAAAGGCAAGATCCCATTGCAGCGCATCGGCTGATTTGCCGACGCCGGCGGTGCGGACGATGAGCCCCATGCCGTCAGGAAGTTCAAGGGAGGACAACGCTTCTTTCAGCTCGGTGCGGTCGTCGCCTTCGATACGGCGCGAAATCCCGCCCGCGCGCGGGTTGTTCGGCATCAGCACCAGATAGCTGCCGGCCAGGCTGATAAAGGTGGTCAGCGCCGCGCCCTTATTACCCCGTTCCTCTTTATCCACCTGCACGATGACTTCCTGACCTTCACGCAGCACATCCTTGATATTGGGTCTGCCATGGGAAGAATATTGAGGAGGAAAGTACTCGCGGGAAATTTCTTTAAGGGGAAGGAAACCGTGGCGCTCGGCGCCATAATCCACAAACGCCGCTTCCAGGCTGGGTTCAATACGGGTGATTTTACCCTTGTAGATATTGGCTTTTTTTTGCTCATGCCCGGGGCTCTCAATATCCAGGTCATACAGCCGCTGGCCATCTACCAGAGCAACGCGCAACTCCTCCTGTTGAGTTGCGTTAATTAACATTCTTTTCATCGTAACTTACTCATTTTTATGCATTGGCATCAGAGCTGCGGGCAAAAAACCGCATGGCCGGGTAATCACCGACGACCCCGTGATTTGGCGCAAAGCCGTCAACCTCACGGTTGTCGCTTGCTAAGGGGCGCATTATTTCGGTAGACTGTTTCCCATAATGGAAAACAGCACTTTTACAGGGGAATAACGTCTGATGGTTATTGCCAGAACGGATTCCTTTTGCCGACCAAGCTGCAATCCGCAGCCCGCTAACTGCCCGAATTAGCCATTACGTCTTACGCCATTGCCGCGTTTAGGCTAAACCAGACAAATTCAAAATTCCTCGATTACTCGTCTTAGACGCGAAAACGTGGAAAGTAAATGCATTATTCCACTGCTGACACGCATATAGCAAGACGACTTTAGCCATCGATGACAAGTATCAGACCCATCCTGATGGCTTCTCACAGAATAGCGTAACGAGGCCACCGGACCAGAAAAAACCTTTTACCGATGAAACCACAGTTAAGCATATAAAAAGAAGTGGCGCTATGGTGTCGGTATATTTAGAATCCCGGCCCATGAATGAGAATAATCCCGGCGTACATTTTATCACCATCTCCGCAGACGAAGCCGGTCAGCGGATAGACAATTTTTTGCGTACACGCCTCAAAGGGGTGCCGAAAAGCATGATTTACCGCATCGTGCGTAAAGGTGAAGTACGCGTCAATAAAAAAAGGGTAAAACCGGAATACAAACTGCAAAATGATGATGAAGTGCGTATTCCGCCGGTACGACGGTCGGATGACGAGCAGGCGCCTGTTTCCACCGGGCTGGATAAAGTCGCCGCGTTAAATGACGCCGTGCTCTGTGAAGACGATTATCTGCTGATCCTGAATAAACCGGCCGGCACGGCCGTGCATGGCGGCAGCGGTCTGAGTTTTGGCGTCATTGAAGGCCTGCGCGCCCTGCGCCCCGATGCGCGCTTTCTGGAATTGGTTCACCGCCTGGATCGGGACACGTCCGGGGTGCTGTTGGTGGCCAAGAAACGATCGACGCTGCGTGTGCTGCATGAGCAATTGCGCGCTAAGGGGATGCAAAAGGACTATCTGGCGCTGGTGCGCGGTCAGTGGCAGTCCCACGTCAAAACGGTCGCGGCGCCGCTGCTGAAGAATATCCTCGCCAGCGGCGAGCGCATCGTGCGGGTAAACAGCGAGGGTAAACCGTCGGAAACCCGTTTCAAAGTGGAAGAGCGGTTTACGCTGGCCACGCTGGTTAGGGCGAGTCCGGTCACCGGGCGCACCCATCAGATTCGGGTTCATGCCCAACATGCCGGCCATCCCATTGCGTTTGACGATCGCTACGGCGACGGCGCGTTCGATCAGCAACTGAAAGGATGCGGCCTGAATCGCCTGTTTTTGCACGCCGCCGCGCTGCGCTTTGATCATCCCGGCAGCGGCGAAACGCTGCGGATAGAGGCGCCGCTGGATGCGCCGCTGCGCCAGTGCCTGCTGTATCTGCGCGCCCATTATAAATAGCCGCCAGGGCGCATGCCGGCTGTTAACGGTTACGCCCGCAGCGGGTTCACCCCCTCTCGGCGCAACATGTCGGCGAGCGCCAGCAGCGGCAGCCCTATCAAGGTATTGGGATCGCGGCCTTCCAGCGCCTCGAACAGCGCGATCCCCAAGCCTTCGCACTGAAAACTGCCCGCACACTGCAAAGGTTGTTCCAAACGCACATAGCCGGCGATTTCCGCGTCTTCCAGCGTCCGGAAATGGACGACAAAGGGCTCCATACACGTCTGCAGCCGCCCACTGGCGCTGTTGAGCAGCGCCAGGACGGTGTAGAACGTTACTGCTTTACCGGAAGCGCGGGTGAGCTGCGCGATGGCATTCGCTTCCGTTAGCGGCTTGCTTGCGATCTGGCCCTCTAACACGCAGCACTGATCGGAACCGATTATCAGGTGGCGGGGATACCTGTCGGCCAGCGCCTGTGCTTTCGCGCTGGCCAGACGCCGCACCATTTGCGCCGCCGTTTCGCCGGCGAGCGGGGTTTCATCGATATCCGGCGCCAGATAATCAAACGGTATTTTCAGTTTCTCCAGCAGCGCGCTGCGGTAAGGGGAAGAAGAGGAGGCCAACACAATTTTATTCATTACACTGTTACCCGCAGTATGGCGAAAATGACCGCCGCATTTTAAACTGTCCGGTGTCAATAATGCGAATATGGGGGAAAAGCGGTGCAAAACACCCTTTTTCTTTGACTCCCGCCCGTTACAAAGTTAATATGCGCGCCCTATGCAAAAGGTAAAATTACCCTTGACCATTGATGCGGTACGCACCGCTCAGAAACGCCTGGACTACGCTGGTGTCTATGCGCCTGAGCGGGTAACGCGTGTTGCCGAATCCGTGGTGAGTGTGGAGAGTGATGTCGAGGCCGCGTTATCGTTCGCAATCGATAAACAGCGCCTGGCGGTGATTAGCGGCCACGCGGATGTAGAGGTGACTCTGCGCTGCCAGCGTTGCAACCAGCTGTTCGCGCATCAGGTTCATACGACATTCAGTTTCAGTCCGGTCGTCAGCGCCGAACAGGCTGAGGCGTTGCCGGAAGCGTACGAGGCGGTCTACGTCGATGAATTTGGCGAGGTGGATTTGTTGGCAATGATTGAAGATGAAATTATTATTTCTTTGCCTATCGAGCCGGTGCATGATCCTGAACACTGTGAAGTGTCCGCAACGGAACAGGTATTTGGTAAACTACCCGCCGAGGCGGAAAAACTTAATCCATTTTCCGTATTAGCCAGTTTAAAGCATAAGTAATCGAGGAGTAAGGTCCATGGCTGTACAACAAAACAAACCCACCCGTTCCAAACGTGGTATGCGCCGTTTTCACGACGCGCTGACCACCTCCACTGTATCAGTGGACAAAGCTTCCGGTGAAACCCACCTGCGTCACCACATCACCGCCGACGGTTTCTACCGCGGTCGTAAAGTTATCGCCAAGTAATTCCTAAGGCGATACATTGAGACGTCTAACCCTTGTGTTAGATGCAATGGGCGGTGACTTTGGTCCCGCCGTGACGGTGCCTGCAGCATTGCAGGCACTGGTCTCATATCCGCAACTTGAACTGCTGCTCGTCGGCAATCCCGCAGCGATTAATCCTTTACTGGTAAAAACCGATTCCGTTCTGCGCGAGCGATTGACGGTCATACCCGCTGAATCGGTTATTACCAGTGACGCCAAACCGTCGCAGGCCATACGGGCCAGCCGCGGGACATCCATGCGCGTCGCGCTGGAGCTTATCAAGGACGGTCGCGCCCAGGCCTGCGTCAGCGCCGGCAATACCGGCGCGCTGATGGGGCTGGCGAAGCTGGTGCTAAAACCCCTTGACGGTATCGAGCGGCCGGCGCTGATGGTGGTTTTACCCCATCAAAAGCAGGGCAAAACGGTCGTGCTGGATTTGGGCGCCAACGTCGCCTGCGATGGTCCGATGCTGGCGCAATTCGCTGTCATGGGCGCGGTGATGGCGGAGCACATCGTGGGGGTGAATAACCCGCGCGTGGCGCTTTTAAATATCGGCGAGGAAGAAACCAAGGGCCTCGACCCTATTCAGCACGCGGCGGCACTGTTACGAGATGTTCCGTCAATCAATTATATCGGCTATCTTGAAGCCAATAAATTATTGACGGGAAAAACCGATGTCCTGGTCTGTGACGGTTTTGTTGGTAATGTCACATTAAAGACCATGGAAGGGGTGATAAGAGTTTTTCTGTCATTGCTGAAATCCTCTGGGGAAAGCGGCAGGCAGGGTTGGCCGATTCAATGGGTCAAGCGCTGGATGAAACGTCGCCAGATTCGTCAATTCGGGCAATTGAATCCAGACCAATATAATGGCGCTTGCCTGATAGGTTTGCGAGGCACCGTAATTAAAAGCCACGGTGCGGCAAATCAGCGCGCGTTTACCGCCGCTATCGAACAGGCAATGCAAGCGGTGGAGCGGCAGATCCCGGAGCGGATTGCCGCACGCCTGGATGCGGTACTACCCAAGAGTGATTAAGCGTACATGTTTACTAAGATTCTCGGCACCGGTAGCTATCTTCCGGCGCAAATCCGGTCCAACGCCGACCTGGAAAAAATGGTGGACACTTCGGATGAGTGGATTATCACCCGAACCGGCATCCGCGAACGCCGCATCGCCAGTGCCGATGAAACCGTCTCCAGTATGGGGCGTCATGCCACTGAACAAGCGCTGAATATGGCCGGCATCGAGGCGGAGAAAGTCGGCATGGTGATTGTCGCCACGACCTCGTCTAGTCACGCTTTTCCCAGTTCAGCCTGTCAGATTCAGCGCGACCTGGGGATTAACGACTGCATCGCTTTCGATATGGCGGCGGCCTGCGCCGGTTTTGCCTATGCACTCGGCGTGGCGGATACCTATATCAAAAACGGCGTGGTCGAGTATGCGCTGGTAGTAGGGTCCGATACGTTAAGCCATACCCTGGACCCCGAGGATCGCGGTACGTTGATTTTGTTCGGCGACGGTGCGGGCGCGGTGGTGCTCGGACGCTCGGCGACACCGGGCATCATTTCCACGCATCTGCACGCCGATGGCCGCTATGGCGATCTGCTGACGCTTCCGTATCACAACCGCCTGGATCCCGCCGCCTCCGCTTACCTGACGATGTCGGGCAACGAAGTATTCAAGGTGGCGGTCACCGAACTGGCGCATATCGTCGACGAAACGCTCAGCGCCAACGCGCTCGATCGCAGCGAGCTGGATTGGCTGGTGCCGCATCAGGCCAACCTGCGCATCATTACCGCCACCGCCAAGCGCCTGGGAATGGGCATGGAAAAAGTGATGGTCACACTGGATCGGCACGGCAACACCTCCGCCGCTTCGGTGCCGCTGGCGCTCGATGAAGCGGTGCGCGACGGTCGCATTCAGCCGGGACAGCTGGTGCTGCTTGAAGCCTTTGGCGGCGGTTTCACCTGGGGTTCGGCGCTGTTACGGTTTTAATCTACAGGAAGCATAATAATGACTGTTTTTGCCATGGTATTTCCAGGACAGGGCTCCCAGACGGTGGGGATGCTGGCGGAGCTGGCGGCGGATCACGCGGTGGTCGAGGCGACGTTTGCCGAAGCTTCCGCTGCCCTGGGTTATGATTTGTGGCAGCGGGTGCAGCAAGGCCCGGCTGAAGAGCTGAACAAAACTTGGCAGACCCAGCCGACATTATTGGCGTCATCTGTTGCCCTATGGCGCGTCTGGCAGCAGCAGGGCGGACGGGCGCCGGCGCTGCTGGCCGGCCACAGTCTGGGCGAGTATTCCGCGCTGGTCTGCGCCGGCAGTCTGGATTTCACCGCGGCGATCGCGCTGGTGGCACTGCGCGGCAAACTTATGCAGGAAGCGGTACCGTCCGGAAGCGGCGCAATGTCCGCTATCATCGGGCTGGATAACGATGCTATCGCCGCCGCCTGTGAACGGGTGGCTCAGGGGCAGGTGGTTTCGCCGGTGAATTTCAATTCGCCGGGTCAGGTGGTAATCGCCGGGCATAAGGAAGCGGTGGAACGGGCCGGCGTGTTCTGTAAGGAAGCCGGGGCCAAGCGCGCGTTGCCGTTGCCGGTCAGCGTGCCGTCCCATTGTGCCCTGATGAGGCCCGCCGCAGAAAAACTGGCGCAGGCGTTGGAAGCGGTAACATTTGTCGCGCCGCGGATCCCGGTGATCAACAACGTTGATGTGCGCGCGGAGCAGGATCCAGCGGCCATCCGCCAAGCATTGGTGCGCCAGCTATATAGCCCGGTCCGCTGGACTGAAACCGTGGAGTACCTTGCGGCCCAGGGCGTAGAGGTATTGTTGGAAGTCGGCCCTGGTAAAGTGCTTACCGGCCTGACCAAACGTATTGTCGGCACCCTGTCGGGCGCGGCGGTGAATGATCCCGCCTCGCTGGCCGCAGCGATTGAACATTAACATTGGGGTTACAGATGAGCTTTGAAGGTAAAATTACGCTGGTGACCGGCGCTAGCCGGGGTATTGGCCGCGCGATAGCGGAAACGCTCGCGGCGCGTGGCGCGACTGTGATTGGTACCGCTACCAGTGAAACGGGCGCGACCGCCATCAGCGCCTATCTGGGCGACAGCGGTAAAGGAATGGAATTGGATGTTTCCAGTAACGATTCCATCGAGGCTTTTTTAGAGAAAATGCGCGCGGAATTTGGCGACGCGGATATTTTAGTGAATAATGCGGGCATTACGCGTGATAATTTGCTGATGCGCATGAAAGAAAATGAATGGCAGTCTATTCTTGATACTAATCTGACGTCCGTATTCCGCATGTCCAAAGCGGTATTGCGGGCCATGATGAAAAAGCGCTACGGCAGAATTATTACAATCGGTTCTGTTGTTGGCGCCATGGGCAATGCGGGACAAGCCAATTATGCCGCCGCCAAGGCGGGTTTAATTGGCTTTAGTAAATCGCTGGCGCGTGAAGTCGCCTCGCGCGGCATTACGGTCAATGTGGTGGCGCCGGGATTTATCGCGACAGATATGACCGAAGCGTTGACAGATGAGCACCGTGCGGGCATTTTGTCCCAGATTCCGGCAAATCGTCTCGGCTATCCGAAAGAAATCGCCAGTGCTGTCGCTTTTTTCGCCTCTGAGGAGGCAGCATACATTACCGGCGAAACGATACATGTCAATGGCGGCATGTATATGCTGTAAAAAGCACGAAAATCATTTGCGTTATTTGTGGTAAAAACCGCAAAATAGCATAAAATCGTGGTTCGACCAGCCGGGATTGAGTTGCATCTTTTTCAACATTTTATACACTACGAAAACCATCGCGTAAGCGAGTTTTGATAGGAAATTTAAGAGTATGAGCACTATCGAAGAAAGCGTTAAGGCAATCATCGCTGAGCAACTGGGCGTTAAGAAAGAAGAAGTCGTAAATAATGCTTCTTTTGTTGACGACCTCGGCGCTGACTCTCTTGACACCGTTGAGCTGGTAATGGCGCTGGAAGAAGAGTTCGATACCGAAATTCCGGACGAAGAAGCTGAGAAAATCACTACTGTTCAGGCAGCGATTGATTTTATTCAGGCAAGCCAGCAGTAAGCGAACATCCCTACCCTAGGCGGTCACTCGACCGCCTAAGTTTTTAGTCCCACAGTAAACTATTTTCCCTCCCTGGAGGACAAACGTGTCTAAGCGTCGAGTAGTTGTGACCGGACTTGGCATGTTGTCTCCTGTCGATAATACCGTAGAATCTACGTGAAGCGCGCTCCTTGCCGGACAGAGTGGCATCGGCCTGATCGACCATTTTGATACTACTGCCTATGCAACACGTCTTGCAGGCTTAGTTAGAAATTTTAATTCTGAAGATTATCTGTCGCGTAAAGAAGCCCGCAAGATGGATGCCTTCATCCAGTATGGCGTCGCCGCCGGCCTCCAGGCAATGCAGGACTCTGGCCTGGTGGTAACCGAAGAAAATGCCGATCGTATCGGCGCGGCTATCGGTTCGGGTATCGGCGGCCTGGGGTTGATTGAAGAGAACCACAGCGCCCTGGTGAACGGCGGACCACGTAAAATCAGTCCGTTCTTCGTGCCCTCGACCATTGTCAATATGGTGGCAGGCCATTTGTCCATCATGTGTGGCCTGCGCGGCCAAGCATCTCCATTGCCACCGCCTGTACCACCGACGTGCATAATATAGGCCATGCGGCGCGCATTATCGCTTATGACGACGCGGACGTCATGCTGGCGGGGGGCCGCCGAGAAAGGCAGTACGCCGCTGGGCGTCGGCGGTTTTGGCGCGTTGCGGGCGCTGTCGACCCGCAACGACAATCCCCAGGCCGCAAGCCGTCCTTGGGATCGCGACCGTGACGGTTTCGTTCTTGGCGACGGCACGGGCGTGATGGTGCTGAGTATGAGCATGCCAAACGGCGCGGCACGAAAATCTACACCGCAGTGGTCGGATTTGGCATGAGCAGCGATGCTTACCACATGACCTCACCGCCGGATGACGGCGCCGCGCGATCGATGATCAATGCGCTACGCGATGCGGGCATAACGCCGGGCAGGTGGCCTACATCAATGCGCACGGTACCTCGACGCCCGCCGGCGATAAAGCCGAAACCCAGGCGGTGAAGGCGGTATTCGCCGAGTCTGCCGGCAAAGTGATGGTGAGCTCCACGAAGTCGATGACGGGACATCTACTGGGTGCGGCCGGCGCTATCGAAGCAATCTTCAGCGTGTTGGCGTTACGCGATCAGGCGATTCCACCGACCATTAACCTGGATAATCCCGACGAAGGCTGCGATCTGGACTATGTGCCGAAAGAAGCGCGTCAGGTCAAGGGAATGGATTACACCTTGTGCAATTCGTTCGGCTTCGGCGGGACCAACGGCTCGCTGGTGTTCCGCGCGATTTAATCGTAGCATGTTGCCTAATGGCCCGTTATCGGGCCATTTTTTTTTAGTCTTCCGCGATCGGCCCACAGGAGGCGAAATGTATTGGATCAACGGTATCCCGCAGGCACAATTGCCGCTCACCGATCGTGCCGTACATTTCGGTGATGGTTTCTTTACCACCACCCGGTTGCTTGACGGAGACATTCCTCTGCTGGCGTGGCATCTCGAACGGCTGGCGCTGGCGGGGCAGCGGTTACTGTTCGCGCCATTCGATGCCGACGCCCTGCGCCGTGAAATGTTGGCGGCGGCACACGGCGGCGGCGATGGCGTTATTAAAGTGCTGATAAGCCGCGGCAGCGGCGGCAGGGGCTATAGCTTTCGCGGCTGCGACGCACCGCAGCGCATCGTTTCGCGAACGCCTGCGCCGGCGCAATATCCCCGCTGGCGCCAGGGGGGGGTGCGGCTCAGCCAAAGCCCGGTGCGCCTGGCGCGCAATCCGCTGCTGGCGGGTATCAAGCACAATAACCGGTTGGAGCAGGTGCTTGTCCGCGCCCACCTGGACCGCGATGGCGCGGATGAAGCGCTGGTGCTGGATACCGAGGGTGTTGTGGTGGAGTGTTGCAGCGCCAATCTTTTCTGGCGCCGGGGGCGAGAGGTGTTCACGCCCGCGCTACGTTATGCCGGCGTCGCCGGCGTGATGCGTCGCCGTGTCATGTCGCTGCTGCCGGCGCTAGGCTACACGCTGGAGGAAGTGAGCGTCGGGCCCGACGCCCTGACCACGGCGGATGAGGTGTTTATCACCAATGCCCTGTTGCCGGTGGTGCCGGTGCGGGCGATAGACACCAGGCAGTATGCCGACAGAACGCTCTACCTGCAGCTTAGCCCGCTTTGTTGACCGACGCTGGACGTGAAGTCGTTATGTTGATTTTGGCCGGTGTGCGACCGGCATGTTGGTTTGGAAGGGAACGTGAACTCATCGATGAAAAAGAAAGGGCTTCTCATCATCCTGCCGCTGGTGCTGGTAGCGCTGGCCGTCGGCTGCCTGTTGCGGATCAAACACTTTGCCGCTGAGCCATTGATCCTCAAGCAGGAAACGATTTTTACCTTGCCGGCCGGAACTGGTCGCGACGGTCTGCAACACTTGCTGCGTCGACAGCATTTGGCGCGACATCTCGGCTGGCTGCCGTGGCTGATGGAGCTGGAGCCGTCGTTGACACCGGTCAAGGCCGGCACCTATCGGCTGAAGCCGGGAATGACGGTGCGTGATCTGCTGCAACTGCTGGTCAGCGGCAAAGAGGCGCAGTTTTTCATCCGTTTTATCGAAGGATCGACGCTGAAAGAGTGGCTGGTCATTCTCGGGCGGGCGCCGTATATGAAACACGATCTGCAGGGCGCCACAGCGCAGACGCTGGGCGCAAAACTCGGTGAGGCGGCGGATAGCGTGCTGGAGGGGCAATTCTATCCCGACACCTATCTTTATACCGCCAATACCCCCGAGAGCGCGATCCTCAAGCGCGCCCACCAGCGCATGAATACCACTCTGGCGCAGATCTGGCAGGGACGGGCCGATGGCCTGCCGTACAAGACGCCGCAGGCGCTGTTGACCATGGCATCCATCGTTGAGAAAGAGACCGGGGTGAAGGAGGAGCGGGTGCGCGTTGCGTCGGTATTTATTAACCGGCTGCGTATCGGCATGAAACTGCAAACCGACCCGACGGTCATCTACGGTATGGGCGAAAATTATCGCGGCAGTATTACGCGGCAGGATTTAACGGCGCCGATGCCGTATAATACCTATATCATTACCGGGCTACCGCCGACGCCGATTGCGATGCCCGGTCAGGCTTCACTGGAGGCCGCCGCGCATCCAGAGAAAAGCGCCTACCTCTATTTCGTCGCCGACGGGCGTGGTGGTCATGTGTTTACCACCAATTTGGCGAGCCATAACCAGGCGGTACAGCACTATCGCCAGCGGCAGAACTCAAAGGAAAACCATGAACAGTAAATTCATCGTGATCGAGGGGCTGGAAGGCGCCGGCAAAACCAGCACGATTGCCGAGGTGGTGGACGTTCTGCGTCAGCAGGGTATTCGCGATGTGGTGTTTACTCGCGAACCGGGCGGTACGCCGCTGGCGGAGGTGCTGCGCACGCTTATTAAAGACGGCGTGGGCGACGAGCTCGTCACCGATCGCGCGGAATTGCTAATGCTTTACGCCGCGCGGGTACAACTGGTGGAAGGGGTTATTAAGCCGGCGCTGGCCCGCGGCGCCTGGGTGGTGGGCGACCGCCACGATCTCTCGTCCCAGGCCTATCAGGGCGGGGGGCGCGGCATGGATACGCGCCTGTTGCAAACACTGCGCGATGCGGTACTGGGAGCGTTCCGGCCCGACCTGACGCTGTATCTGGACATTCCGCCGGCGCTCGGTCTGGCCCGCGCCCGCGCCCGCGGTGAGCTGGATCGGATCGAAGTAGAGTCGCTGGCCTTTTTCGAGCGCACCCGCGCGCGTTATCAGGCGCTGGCGGCGGCGGATGACCGTATAGTAACCATTGACGCCAGCCAGCCGCTCGCCGCGGTGAGCGCCGCGATCCGCGCCCGGCTGACGCAATGGCTACGCGCGCTGGCGCCGTCGCCATGAAATGGTATCCCTGGCTCAACGCCCCCTACCGGCAAATCCTGTCTCGTTATCAGCAAGGGCGTGGACATCACGCCCTGCTGCTGCATAGCCAGCCCGGCAACGGCGAGGCATCGCTGTGCTATGCCCTTAGCCGCTGGCTCATGTGCCGGCAGCCGGATGGTAGCAAAAGCTGCGGCGTCTGCCACAGCTGCCGATTGATGATGGCCGGCAATCATCCCGACTTTTATCAACCGGAGTCGGAAAAAGGGCGACAGACGCTGGGGGTGGACAGTATCCGCACCATTATCGATAGCGTCTATGGCCGCGCCCGCCAGGGTGGCGTGAAAGTGGTCTGGCTGCCCCACGCCGAGCAACTCACCGAGCAGGCGGCCAACGCACTGTTGAAAACCCTGGAAGAGCCGCCGGAGGACACCTATTTTTTGCTGGTCTGTGAAACGCCGGCGCGTCTGTTGCCGACGCTGAGAAGCCGATGTCTCTATTGGCCGCTGCCGGCCCCGAATGAGGCGTTGGGCCTGCGCTGGTTACGGCAGGCGGGCCATGACGAGCCGCTGTCGGTCCGCACCGCGCTGCGCCTGTGCGCCAACGCGCCGCTGGCGGCGGAGATCTTGCTGCAGCCGGCGCGCTGGCAGGCGCGTCTGGCGCTGTGCGCGGCGTTGCAGAATGCGCTTGCCAACGGCGATTTTTTGGCGCTGTTGCCGGCGCTGAATCGCGATAAAGATGACGAGCCGCTGCATTGGCTGCTCAGCCTGTTGACCGATGCGCTGAAATGGCAGCAGGGCGCGCAGGAATTTCTGGTCAACGCCGACAGGACGTCGCTGGTTGCCGCGCTGGCGGCGCGCTGGCCGGCCGGCGTACTGTACGCGCAGTGGCTGCAGTGTTTGCGCCAGTGCCAGGAGATAAGCGGCGTCAATCGCGAATTATTGCTGACCCACTACTTGCTTAATTGGGAGCAGGGCGTTGCCCATACCTATGCTTCCCTGTGATGTAGGATAAGGTTGAACTATGTTTTTAGTTGATTCCCATTGCCATCTTGATGGCCTGGATTACCAAGCGCTGCACCGGGATGTGGCGGATGTCGCGGCCAAGGCGCGCGCGCGATGTGAAACTGATGCTGGCGGTCTGTACCACATTGCCCGGCTTTCATGCCATGACGGCCATGATCGGCCGTCGCGCTGATGTGCTATTTTCCTGCGGTATCCATCCCCTGAATCTTGATGAACCATACGATTTCGCGGAGCTGCGGCGTCTGGCGGCGGGGAAGGGCGTGGTGGCGCTCGGTGAAACCGGTCTGGATTACTATTACCAGCAGGATAACAAGGCGCAGCAGCAGGCGGTGTTCCGTGAACATATTCGCGTGGGGCGCCGCGCTGAATAAGCCGGTCATCGTGCATACGCGCAGCGCCCGTGAAGACACCCTGGCGCATTTTGCGCGAGGAGCAGGCCAGCGATTGCGGCGGCGTGCTTCATTGCTTTACCGAAGACCAGGCGACCTCCAAGGCCTTGCTGGATATGGGGTTCTACATCTCTTTCTCCGGTATTGTCACCTTCCGCAATGCACAAGCGCTGCGCGTGGCGGCGCGCTATATTCCTCTCGATCGGCTCCTGGTGGAGACGGATTCCCCGTAAGCGCCCCGTGGAGGACGTTTTGAATTATTGGTGGGTTTGTTGTTTGAGACAGTAAACCTACGTTACACGCTTATGCTCATTGCATTTTCACATTGTATTGATTTTAATAACTTTTATTTCCATCCCGGTTTGAGTGATATGAAATTAGTGGTTCTGAAGTTTGTGATAGTGTCCACTTAAATTTTAATGGACACTATCACAAACTTCAGAACCACTAATTTCATATCACTCAAACCGGGATGGAAATAAAAATTATTAAAATCAATACAATGTGAAAATGCAATGAGCATAAGTGTGTAACRTAKKYTTACYGKSYCRTACAACAAAMCCACCAATAATTCAAGACGTCCTCCAAGGGGCGCTTACTTATTACACGCTGCGCCAGGAAAATAAGCCCCGCGACGCTCAACAGTTGCTGCAAACCCTGCCCGCCGATGAACGCCCGCGCGAGGTTGCCGGCAACAGCGTGGATCCGCTGCGCAGGTAGGCCCAGCAGGCGTTACAGGCGGGCGATACTCAGCAGGCGCTGGCGCGGCTTAATGAGGCGCTACAAAAACAGCCCTCTAACGTCTGGGTGCGGCTGGATATGGCGCGCATTCTGCTCAAACTACGGTACGGTGCTGCCCTGGCAGCAGGCCACGGCGCCACCACGGCGCCCATCGGTGTGAGGCTGGCCCCGACGCCGACCGCTCCGCCGGAGACCCGGACGCTGACGCAAATCAACGATTTGATGAACCAGGTCCGAGAGAAAACCGCCACCTGGGCGCAGGGCGAAGTGGCGGTGCGCCGCCGCGACGGCGAAAACGGCCTAAGCAATCTGACCGAAGTAAAAACCCCGCTAACGATTTCCGGCGTGCCGGCCGATAACGCCCGACTTAGCCTAACGGTTACGCCCGTTTCTCTGGATGCGGGCAGCTCTTCCGGCTCCGCCAATAATCGTTTCGGCACCGGCGCGCTACAGCAGGGCCAGCGGGTCGCCAACGCCGCGACAACCTCCACCACCACCGGATCCGACGGCGCCACCAGCACCACGACCAATACCTCCACCAGCGATAGCATCAACAATGGTGATTACGTCGCCGATTCTTCCGGCGCGCAGAAAGCGACGGGGACCGAGGTTAACCTGGCGTTGAAGGGCGATCACTATAAAGTCGACGTGGGGTCGACACCGCTCGGAACCGATAACGATATGGCCTCCTGGGTAGGCGGTATCGAATGGTCGCCCCGGCTATCGAACTTCAGCCAGTTAACCTTCCGCGCCGAACGACGGGCGGTCACGGACAGTCTGCTGGCCTACGTCGGCGCGCGACGCGATTAGCGGGAAACATTGGGGCCAGGTAACGCGCAACGGCGGCAGCGTGCAATACGCCTATGACGATGGCGACATTGGTCTGTATGCAGGTTTGGGCGCCTACAGCTACCTGGGCGACAACGTCAAAAGCAACACCGGTATGAACGCTTCGTCGGGGGTCTATTTCCGCCCCTATCGCGCCGACGGCCGCGAACTGCGCAGCGGAGTGAACCTGACCTGGATGGCGTTTGATCGCAATCTGAGCTATTTCAGCTATGGTCAGGGAGGCTACTTCAGCCCGCAAAACTATATCAGCCTCTCGCTGCCGGTTGACTACATTCAGACCTTCGACGACTGGAATCTGACGTTGGGTGGCGCTATCGGCTATCAATCCTATAATCAGGATAAGAGCGACTATTATCCCAACAACCCCGACATGCAGGCGGAAATGGCGTCCCTGGTGGCGAATGGCTATGCCGGTGACGCCTATTACAGCGGCAGTAGCGAACATGGCGTCGGCTATAACGTCCATGCTAAAGGGGTTTATAAAATCGTAAGCGCCCCGTGGAGGACGTCTTGAATTATTGGTGGGTTTGTTGTATGAGACAGTAAACCTACGTTACACGCTTATGCTCATTGCATTTTCACATTGTATTGATTTAAATAACTTTTATTTCCATCCTGGTTTGAGTGATATGAAATTAGTGGTTCTGAAGTTTGTGATAGTGTCCATTAAAATTTAAGTGGACACTATCATCGCCGGATTATCCATGATCTGACAGCCGTCCCTTATAGGATGCGGGTTCACTAGGCATCGTAGTGGAACATATTCTTACCGGGCCTTACAACAAACCCACCAATAATTCAAGACGTCCTCCACGGGGCGCTTACGAATGGTCGATGGTGTTGCGGACGTGCTCAACGCAGGTCCGATGCGATTCAACGGCATCAAGTGGCTTCTGAGGACGTTCTGTCGGGAGTATGGGTAGTAACAATGCCCAGGCTGCATCGGGCAGATCATAGTGAGCCATAATTGTATTTTTTCCATAAATCAGGCAGATATTCTGCCATGATAAATTGAGGGACACAGCCTGGCTTCACTAGCTTCGCTAGCCTCAATGCCACCTTACCGCGCTTACCTTATCAACAGGCACCAAGTCACCGAGGGCGAGACGTCTTAGACGGCGAAGGGAGAGGAGGGACGCCGCCGTGCGCGCCGGCTCAGCGGTCAGAAACGATAGCCGACGCCGAAAAGTAGCGCGTTCCGGGTAAAGGTTAAACCGCGATGGTTGAAACGGCTGGCTTCATAGCCTAGGTCTACTACCATATTTTATACCGGGTTAACTTGCACACCTGCGCCATAGGCGAGGGCGGCTTTCTGTCGTTGATCTCGGTAATGTTGCGTGGTAGGCGACTTGCCCGCCTTTATAGCGGTCTTGCTGGCGTGTAATGAATAATCATCGTAGTTCACGCCGATGATACCATAAACAGAGACGTATTCATTGAAACGCCAGGCAGACCCTGCCGCAAGTGAAACCGCGCTATAGCGATACCGTGCATCCTCCTGAAACCTATTCTCAGAGACCTGGTGGCTGTAGGCATTGGCGGTCATATAGCTCAGCGAGCCGATAAGACTGAGCGGGCCGCCCCATTCATAGCGATATTTAACGTTGATGCCGTCCAAGGCGCCGGCGTCGGCTTTCGTGCCGCCGGTTTTGATTTTGATATTGCTGTGAAGGTAACTGGCGCTCAGGCTGTGGAATTCGGCCAAGGCAGGGAAGGGTTGCGATAAGGCAATGCCAACGGCGATAATAAAAAACAGCGATTTCATAAATAAATCCTTTTATTAATAATTCTCTTTTCAATTGGCCGCACGCAAACGGCCTCTAAGGTATATGACTTATTTATTTTACGTTCTTGATATGAATGTCGATTAAATTACGGCCTTGACTGCCGGTGGTCAAGAGATAAAAACGAGACAGCTTATAGCCAGGGAAGACTTATTTTCAAAGTGGATTGATTATCGAAGATGACGATTAAATATCAATATTAAAAAAGAGATTAGAATTTAAACTTAAACTAAATATAGGACTTGGACTTGACATTAAGCTCGAATCAAATCCCCAACCGTAATGGCATGCTCTTCGGTGATGGGCCGGCCGTGGCTCGAAAGAACGCATTTGCCCGCACCCGGGTGCTGATAGCCCGACCGGTTACGAATCGGGACCATCCGGCGGCGTCGACCGCCGGCTAGGGTTCAGGCTGGCAAACGTTTGTCGACGGTGAATGCCGATGTGGGATGAGAACTCACGTGCGGCGAGAGAGTAGCCCTATGACAGGCTTGAACCGGGTAGGGCGCAGGCGGCGGACGGGGAAGGGGTCAATCCTCGTCAAACCCGGCGTTGAACAGCTCGATCACCGCCGCCAGCGCTTGTACCTCGTCAGGCCCGGGGGCCTCGACCTCGATCAATCCGCCCTTTGGCGGAGTCGAGCATCAGCAAACCGATAACGCTGCTGGCTTCCGCTTCGGTGCCGCTGTCGTTGCGCAACAGCACTTCGGCATCAAAACTCTGTACCAATTCAAACAGCTTCATTGCCGGCCGGGCGTGCATCCCCTGGCGGTTTTTTATCTCTACCGTTTGTTTGACCGTCATGATTTGCGCTTTTCCAGAGTGCGGTGGCGGGACTGGACATTCTTGCCGCGAGAACGAAAATAGTCCGCCAGCTGTTCAGCGATATAGACCGATCGGTGCTTGCCGCCGGTACAGCCTATCGCCACCGTGAGATAACTGCGGTTGTTGGTTTCGAGCATCGGCAGCCACAGCTCCAGATAGCTGCGGGTCTGATAGATAAAATTATGCACTTCGGTATGGCGATCTAAAAACGCCGCCACGGGGCGATCCAGGCCGGTCATCGGCCTGTGCTTGGGATCCCAGTGGGGATTGGGCAGAAAACGCACGTCGAACACGTAGTCGGCGTCGATGGGGATACCGTGCTTGTAGCCGAAGGATTCAAACACCATGGTCAGTTCCCGCTCGCGCTTGCCCAACAGGCGGGTGCGCAGCATTTCGGCCAGCTCATGCACCGACATCTCGGAGGTGTCGATCACCAGATCGGCGCGTGAGCGCAGCGGCTCAAGCAGCGAGTCCTCTTCATCGATAGCGCTTTCCAGCGACAGATTACGGGCGGAGAGCGGGTGCAGCCGGCGGGTGTCGCTATAGCGGCGGATGAGCGTGTTGCGATCGGCGTCCAGAAACAGCAGCTGCGGGGAAAAGGCCTGCGGCAGGTTATCCATGGCCTGTTCAAAAATTTCCGGCGATTCGGGCATATTGCGCACATCGATACTCACCGCGGCGGAGATATTGCTCGCCGCCAGCGTACTGGCAAGCTGCGGCAGCAGCAGCACCGGCAGATTATCGACGCAATAAAAGCCCATGTCCTCCAGCGCGCGCAACGCAACGGATTTACCTGAGCCGGAACGACCGCTGACTATCATCAGCACCATGACGCTACACCCCTCTGCCTTACTTATGTCATCCCCTGGCGATGCGGCCATGCCTCGCCCATTCCATCCCGCGTTCGGGACGGCGCTGCGACATCAGTCGCCGTCTTCCGTCTCGGTCATAATCTGATACAGCTCCTCGTCGCTTTGCGCGGCGCGTAAGCGGCGACAAACGGTTTTGTCTGCCAGCCGCTTGGCGACCAGCGACAGGGTGTGCAAATGGGCCTTGCACTGCTCCGCCGGCACCAGCAGCGCGAACAGCAGGTCCACGGGCTGATTATCGATGGCGTCAAAGGCGATAGGCTGTTCAAGCCGGATAAAGACCCCGACCGCGCGCAGCGGGTCCTCTTCCAACTTACCGTGCGGAATGGCGATGCCATTACCGATACCGGTGCTACCCATGCGTTCACGCGTCAATACGGCGTCAAACACCACTTGCGGCGCCAGGTTGAGCTGCTTCGCCGCCAGTTCGCTGATAATTTCCAGCGCTCTTTTCTTACTCTGGCAGTGGACGTCGCGGCGGGTACATTCAATGTTTAACACTGAATCAATTTGCATTGCTGTATCGTTAGTCATTTCGGGTCACTTAGGCGCTGGTTAACCTTTAAGACTCATCGGCCCGTTACCGTAGGGATAACGAGCCGATGTGAGGTTTAGGTAGCGTTGTCGGCTACGGTTAAATTAATATTGTTTCAGCTTCTCTTTATGCTTGTTCAACTGCCGCGTGAGTTTATCGATCAACAGATCGATGGCGGCGTACATATCATCCGCTTCCGCAGTCGCGTGCAGCTCACCACCGTTGAGATGCACCGTCGCTTCGGCAATCTTCTGAACTTTCTCCACCTTCAGGACAATATAAACCTGATTGATGCGATCGAAGAACTGTTCCAGCTTTGAGAATTTGGTGGTAACAAATTCTCGTAAGGCGTCGGTGATGTCAACATGCTGTCCGGTAATGTTCAGCTGCATAGTGTCTTCCTTCTCTGTAGAGGTCAAACCAATTGTTTTCGCTGGTTCGACGGCGGGATGGATAAAGACTCTCGGTACTTTGCTAGGGTACGCCGCGCCACCATGATACCCTGCTCGGAAAGCAGGTCGGTGAGCTTACTGTCGCTAAGCGGCTTCGCCGGGTTTTCCGCGGCGATGAGTTTTTTCACGAGCGCGCGAATAGCCGTTGAGGACGCTTCGCCTCCCCCTTCGGTATTGACGTGGCTTGAGAAAAAATATTTCAATTCAAAGATGCCGCGCGGGCTGTGCAGATATTTCTGGGTGGTGACGCGCGAGATCGTGGACTCGTGCATATCCACCGCCTGGGCAATGTCCGCCAGCACCATCGGCCGCATAAACTCTTCCCCTTGTTCAAAAAACGCCCGCTGTCGATCGACAATACAGCGCGTCACCTTCAGCAGCGTTTCATTGCGGCTCTCCAGGCTTTTAATCAGCCAGCGCGCCTCCTGCAAATGGCTGCGGATGAACTGACCGTCCGAATCGTTGCGGGTGCTGCTACCCAAGGCCGCGTACTGCTGATTGATGCGCAGGGCCGGGATACTGTCGGTATTGAGTTCAACCACCCAGCGGTTTTGCAGTTTGCGCACCAGCACGTCAGGAATGACATAATGCGACTCGCCGGTATTGATGGACTGCCCTGGACGCGGATCCAGCGACTGAATCAGCGCCATAGCGGGTTTCAGCACCTCTTCTTTCAGCTTAGTCGAACGCAGCAGAGTGCGGAAATCATGGCTGCCCAGCAGATTAAGATAATCGCTGACGATGAGCCGCGCCTCTTTGAGGTAGGGCAAATCGGCCGAAAACTGCGAGAGCTGAATCAGCAGGCAGTCGCGCAGATCCCGCGCCGCCACGCCGACCGGATCAAAGCGCTGGATGCATTTTAGCACCGCTTCTACTTCGGCCAGGGTCACGCTTTCGTCGCCGATACTGTCGAGAATATCGTCCAGCGGCACCGTCAAATAACCGGTGCCGTTCACGGCGCCGACTATCGAGGTGGCGATGGCTTTATCGGTATCGGAGAAAGGGGTGAGCTCCACCTGCCACATCAGGTAATCCTGCAGAGTCTGGGTGGTTTCGCCCTGATAGACGGGCAATTCTTCGGCGCGGTAATCGGTACCGGTGCCGGACGGAGTGCCGGCGGAATACATTTCGTCCCAGGTGGCGTCCAGCGGCAGCTCTTCCGGCATGTCCTTCTGTTCCATCGCCTCGCGGGTGTCCAGCGATTCACTGTCGGGCGCATCGTGCGCCTCCACCTCGTCATGCAAATCGGCCTGCTCAAGCAAGGGGTTACTTTCCAGCGCCGTCTGAATTTCCTGCTGGAGTTCAAGCGTGGACAATTGCAACAGACGGATGGCCTGTTGCAACTGCGGGGTCATGGCTAACTGCTGACCCAGCCTGAGTTGTAAACCTTGCTTCATATAATGCGTCAACTATCCTCACGAACCACGGCGGTAACGCCACCTTATCAGAGGCGGAACTCTTCGCCCAGATAAACCCGCTTGACCTGTTCGTCGAGCAGGATGTCGGCGGGGGAGCCGTGGGCGATAAGTTTACCCTGGCTGACGATATAAGCCCGTTCGCACACGTCGAGCGTCTCACGCACGTTGTGATCGGTAATCAGCACGCCGAGGCCGCTGTCGCGCAAATGTTCAATGATTTTTTTGATGTCGATGACCGAAATCGGATCGACGCCGGCAAAAGGTTCGTCAAGCAGTATGAATTTAGGATTGGCGGCCAGCGCGCGCGCGATCTCCACCCGGCGTCGTTCGCCACCGGAAAGCGACTGGCCGAGGTTGTCGCGCAGATGGCTGATATGAAACTCCTCCATCAGCTCTTTCGCGCGATCGTTGCGCTGTTCGCCGGTAAGATCCTGGCGGATCTGCAGCACCGCCATCAGATTGTCGAACACGCTCAGACGGCGGAAGATCGAGGCTTCCTGCGGCAGGTAGCCGATACCGCGGCGGGCGCGGGTATGCAGCGGCAGAAGGCTGATATCGTCTTTGTCGATCACAATGCGGCCGACGTCTCGGGGAATGATGCCCACCACCATATAAAACGTGGTGGTTTTGCCCGCCCCGTTTGGCCCCAGCAATCCCACAATTTCGCCAGAGCTTACCTTAAGGCTGACGTCTTCCACCACGCGGCGTCCTTTATAGGCTTTAGCCAAATTTTCTGCGATTAATGTTGCCATGGATCCTATACCCGTTTATTTGGCCGATTTCGCCGGCGCTTTAGCGCCGCTTTTATCCTGCAACTTCGCCGGTACCAGTACGGTGGTGACCCGTTTGCCTTTGTCGCTGAACGCCTCCATCTGCTGTTTCTTGACCAGATAGGTAATACGATCGCCCTTGACGTTGCTGTCCAACTGCTCCAGATAGGCATTGCCGGTCAGAATCACCAGATCATTAGCTGTTTCATAGCGCACTTTCTGCGAATGGCCGCGTACCGGCTTGCCGTCGTCCTGCAACTGATAGAAGGTCACCGGGTTACCGAAGCCTTCCACTACTTCGTTACCGTCCTTACCGTCGGGGCGGGTGATGACCACCTTATCGGCGCGAATATCGATGGAGCCACGCTTGACCACCACATCACCGGTCAAGGTCACGGTGTTGGTCGCCATATCCACCGCCTGCTGCGCGGAGTCGATATGAATCGGCTGCTGGTTGTCGCTGGTGAGCGCCTGCGCGCTGGCCAGCATTAAGCCGCCGGCCAGAAGCAGGCTAGGGCGTACGTTGTGAATTCTGGATTTCATAAGAGGACTTAACCTTTTCAATCAACTCGGCGGTCTTGTTGCACAGATTGCCGCGCATCTTCATGCCGGTGGAGTTAAAGCCGGTACCATATAAGGTTACCTCATCATCCGAGGAGACGTCCTGCGTGACCAGGTTAACCACCGCGTTATCTGTTGTAATGCGTTTAAGCTGCGAGGCATCGGTCAGGCTATCCACCTGAACATGGCCATACAGGTAAAGCATCCTGTCTTGGGTCAGCTTGGCCTTATCGGCCTTCACCGTCCAGGTCGGCACTTTGTCCTCATCGAACGTGGTGGCGACCGGCCGAGTAAACCAGGTAATCTGTTGCTCGGCGAAGTGATTCACGTGATCGGCCACCAGCTTATAGTTAAGCCCCCCCGCCGGGTTATACACCACCGTGGTGGTATATTCGCTCTGATAGGTCGGCTCACCGGTATTGACCGGCGCCTGGGCGGGCGCCGAGTCGGTATCAGCCAGATTCCAGCCGATAAGCACCAGTACCAATAATCCCAGCAGCGCCGTGGTCCAACGCAAATTCTTACTCATACCGACTGCCCTTTAGCATCCTCCAGCTTTCCCTGCGCCAGCAGCAGCAGGTCGCAGACTTCCCGCAAGCGCCGCGACCGCCGGCGATGCGGGTAACGTAATCGGCCCTGGGCCGCAATAGCGGGTGCGCATCCGCCACCGCCACGCTCAGGCCAACCTGGTCCATGACCGGAGCATCAATCAGGTCATCGCCCACATAGGCGACCTGTTCCGCCGTTAATGTCAGTTTACTCAGAAGCGCTTTAAAGGCCAAAGTCTTATCCGACTGCCCCTGGTAAAGATGCGTAATGCCAAGCGTGGCGCAGCGGTCTTCCAGCAACCTGGCGGAGCGGCCGGTAATAATAGCGACCTCAATGCCCGATGTCAGCAGGCAGCGAATGCCGTAGCCGTCGCGGACATTGAACGCTTTGAGTTCTTCACCGTGATTGCCCATATAAATCAGGCCGTCGGACATCACGCCATCCACATCGCAAATCAGTAGACTAATATCTCGGGCGCGTTGCAGCACCTGCTACGCTATCGGTCCATAACACGTCTCGACGGTGGGGGTCTCTTGCATGAAGGTGTTCCTTGTTATATCACGCCGGCGCGTAGCATATCATGCATGTGCACTACGCCTATCAGGTGGTCGCCTTGCGCTACCAGCAGCGAGGTAACGTTGCGCGCCTGCATCAGATTGAGCGCCTCCACCGCCAGCATGTCGGGGGCGACGCGCACGCCGCCGGGGGTCATGACATCGGCGATGCGCGCCCGGTTAAGGTCGATGCCCATATCAAACACCCGCCGCAGATCGCCGTCGGTGAAAATACCGGCAATGACATTTTGCGCATCGCAAATCACCGTCATGCCCAAATTTTTACGGGTGATTTCCAGGAGCGCGTCGCGCAGCGAGGCCGTGCGGGCGGTCAGCGGAATATCGTCGCCGCTGTGAATGATATCGCTCACGCGCAGTAGCAGTTTGCGTCCTAATGCGCCGCCGGGATGGGACAGGGCGAAATCCTCGGCGGTGAACCCTCGCGCCCGCAGCAGGGCCACCGCCAGCGCGTCGCCCATTACCAGCGCGGCGGTTGTGCTGGCGGTTGGCGCCAGGCCGAGCGGGCAGGCCTCTTCCGGCACATGCACGCAAAGATGGATTTCCGCCGCTTTCCCCATGGTGCTATCCGGTTTACCTGTCATGCAAATGAGCGGGATGTGCAGGCGTTTGAGCACCGGAATCAGCGCCAGTACCTCGTGGGATTCGCCGGAATTGGACAGCGCGATGACGATATCCTGCGGTGATACCATGCCCAGATCGCCATGGCTGGCCTCGCCGGGATGGACAAAAAACGCCGGAGTACCGGTGCTGGCGAAGGTGGCGGCCAGCTTGCGGCCGATATGGCCGGATTTGCCCATGCCCATCACCACCACTTTGCCGGTGCAGCGAAACAGCGCTTCGCCGGCGCGGCGAAAATCGTCGTTGATATATTGATCCAGCTGCGCCAGACCCTCCCGCTCAATAGCGAGAACCTGCTTACCGGCGGCGATAAAATCAAAGGCCGGCGCTAATGTATTCTGCGACATAAAATGTATCCTGATTGTTCGCGGTGCGGGAAGCTAGATCAACTGCACCACGAGATAGGCGATGAACCCACAAACCAGCAAAGCCCCCGACAGGCGATTTATCCGGCGCCGTTTGCGCAGGAAAAGGGCGGCGAGGGTAACGCTCGCCGCCAGCATAACCCAATAATCGCGGGCAAAGGCGTCGGGATTGAAGGGGCCGGGAGAGAGCAGCGTGGGAACGCCCAGCACAATAACACTATTGAAGATATTGGAGCCAATAACATTCCCCAAGGCAATATCATTTTCTCCCTTGAGCGCCTCGGCCACAAGCGTCGCCAGCTCCGGCAGGCTGGTACCGATCGCCAGCACCGTCAGGCCGACTATCAAATCGCTCAGGCCAAAATAACACGCCAGGACGCTGGCGTTATCAATCACCATCTGCGCCGAAATGGGCATAAAATAATAAACGCCAGTACCAGCCACAGGACCGCCACGGTATTATTGCTATCCTGCGGTAGCTCCGCCAGTTGTTCACGGGTCAGCGTGTCGCTGCCTTCGCGCAGCGCAAGCCGGGAGATGGTGACGATAATCAGCAGGTAGCCCGCCGCCGCAGCCAGCAGCAAGACGCCATCAAGCCTGCCCAAACTGTGGTCCGCCAGCAGCAGGCCGCACAATAGCGTAATCAACAGCAGTAGCGGCAGCTCGCGCCGCACGATATCGGAGCGAAAGGTCACCGGCCGGATAAGCGCCGCGCCGCCGACAATCAGCATGATATTGATAATGTTGGATCCCAGGATATTGCCCACCGCCATATCGATTTGATTATTCAGCGCGGCGGTCACCGACACCAGTAATTCGGGCAGCGAAGTGCCGAAGGCGACGATGGTGCAGCCGATAAGCCAGGGCGCAAAGCCGAGCGAGCGGCTCAACACGGCCGCACTATAGACCAATCTGTCCACGCCATAAACCAATAGAATGAGGCCAATAATTAATAATGACGTGGCAAAAGCATGATAATTCCTTGGCTTGAGTAAAAACCTGTTCCGTTGGCGCATCATAGCCTTTAAAGGGAGACGAAAGGCGGACAATAAACGCATACTGGCATTAATTTTGACCGCCTGACGGATAAAAGTAAAACGCGGCGATAAAGTTATCCGCATCGATGGGCCTGATGAGTCGAGAAAAGTTCGATGAAATGGTCAGCTTGCTTTACTATCATCACTGCAGAACGTGGGTGCGGGAAGAAAAGGGCAGTAAACTATGAACCAGAGCGATAACCTGGTTGAGATTCGCGGATTAAGCTTTCGTCGGGGCGATCTCGTTATTTTCGATAATATCAGCATGCAGTTTCCGCGCGGCAAAGTCACCGCGATCATGGGGCCGTCGGGCATCGGTAAAACCACCCTGCTGCGCCTTATCGGTGGACAGTTGCCGCCGGACAGCGGTGAAATTTGGGTGGACGGCGACAACATTCCCACGCTATCGCGCCGGCGTCTCTACGAGGTGCGTAAAAAAATCAGCATGCTGTTTCAATCCGGTGCGCTGTTTACCGATATTAACGTTTTTGAGAACGTGGCGTTTCCGCTGCGGCGGCATACCCGTTTGCCGGAGCCGGTGCTGCGCAGCACGGTGCTAATGAAGCTTGAGGCGGTGGGTTTGCGGGGGGCGGCCGCGCTGATGCCTGCCGAGCTTTCCGGCGGTATGGCGCGCCGTGTGGCGCTGGCGCGCGCTATCGCGTTGGATCCTGAGCTGATTATGTTCGATGAGCCGTTTGTGGGACAGGATCCGATTACCATGGGGGTGCTGGTCAAGCTTATCGACGAGCTGAATCACGCACTCGGCGTCACCTGCATCGTCGTGTCCCACGACGTGCCGGAGGTGTTGAGTATCGCCGATTACGCCTATATCGTCGCCGAGCAGCACGTCGTGGCGGAAGGCACCCCGGCCAGCCTGCGTGAAAACCAGGATCCTCGGGTGAGACAATTTCTCGACGGCATCGCCGACGGGCCGGTGCCCTTTAACGTTCCCGCCGAAGATTATCAGACCCAGCTATTGGGCGCAGGGAGTTAACCTCAGTCATGGTATTAGAAGCTATTGCGTCCTTCGGGCGCCGGGGGATCAACATTTGCCACGGTTTCGGCCGGGCCGGTGTCATGTTGTTCAATGTGCTGATAGGCAAACTGGCCCTGCGCGAACAATGGCCGCTGCTGGTGAAACAACTTTACGGCGTCGGCGTATTATCGCTGGTGATTATTATGGTCTCCGGCCTGTTCATCGGTATGGTGCTGGGGCTGCAGGGCTACATTATTCTCACTACCTACAGCTCGGAGTCCAGTCTGGGCATGCTGGTCGCGCTGTCGCTGCTGCGCGAGCTGGGGCCGGTGGTGACCGCGCTGCTGTTCGCCGGCCGGGCGGGATCGGCGCTCACCGCCGAGATAGGTTTGATGAAGGCCACCGAGCAATTTTCCAGTTTGGAGATGATGGCGGTCGATCCGCTGCGCCGAGTGGTGGCGCCGCGCTTTTGGGCCGGCGTCATTAGTATGCCGCTGCTCACGGCGATTTTCGTCGCGGTCGGCATCTGGGGCGGCGCCGTGGTCGGCGTGGAATGGAAAGGTATCGACAGCGGGTTCTTCTGGTCCGCGATGCAAGGCGCCGTGGACTGGCGGCAAGATTTGGTAAACTGTGTAATCAAGAGTGTGGTTTTCGCTATCACCGTCACTTGGATTGCGCTGTTCAATGGTTACGACGCGATCCCGACCTCCGAGGGAATCAGCCGCGCAACGACCCGCACGGTGGTTCACGCCTCGTTGGCGGTATTGGGATTGGATTTTGTGCTGACGGCACTGATGTTTGGGAACTGAGTGAATGCAAACTAAAAAAAGTGAAATCTGGGTCGGCGCGTTTATGATTATCGCCCTCTGCGCCATCGTGTTTCTTTGCCTGAAAGTCGCGGATATCCGTTCGGTGAGCAACGCCGCAACTTATCGGATCAGCGCGTCTTTCGATAATATCGGCGGACTCAAAGTGCGCTCGCCGGTGAGGGTTGGCGGGGTCGTCATCGGCCGGGTCGCGGATATCACCCTTGATCCGCAAACGTATACGCCAAAGGTCACCATGGACATTGAACAGACCTATAATCATATACCGGATACCAGTTCTCTTGCGATTCGCACCTCGGGGCTGCTGGGGGAACAATACCTGGCGCTGAATATCGGTTTCGAGGATCCGGAAATGGGCACGTCTATTCTAAAAGACGGCGGCGTGATCCAGGATACCAAGTCCGCCATCGTGCTGGAGGACCTGATTGGCCAGTTCTTGTATAAGAGCGGCGGCGACGACAATAATAATGCCGGCGCGGGCCAGAGCAGCGTCGCCGACCGGTTGCCCCGTCGCCGCATCGCTAGAGCGCGGCGGCGGGGTAACCTCAACAGGAGAAATGCATGTTTAAACGTTTATTAATGGTGGCGCTGCTGGTGATTGCGCCGCTGACACAGGCTGCCGATCAGACCAACCCTTATCATTTGATGAACGATGCGGCGAGCAAAACCTTTACCCGCTTGAAGAATGAACAGGGCAAAATCCACCAGGATCCCAACTATCTGCGCACCGTGGTGCGCGAAGAGCTGCTCCCCTATGTGCAGGTGAAATACGCCGGCGCGCTGGTGCTAGGGCGCTATTATCGCGAAGCCACGCCGGCGCAGCGCGACGCCTATTTTAAAGCATTCCAGGCCTATCTGGAGCTGGCTTACGGCCAAGCGCTGGCGCTTTACAGCAATCAGACCTATCAAATCGCGCCGGAGAAACCGCTAGGTGACGCAACGATTGTGGCTATTCGCGTCACGATTATCGACCAGGGCCGCCGGCCGCCGGTGCGTCTTGATTTTCAGTGGCGTAAAAACAGCGTCTCCGACAACTGGCAGGCCTACGATATGATAGCCGAAGGGGTCAGTATGATTACCACCAAGCAAAACGAGTGGGCCTCCACGCTGCGCACTAAGGGTATCGACGGGCTGACCCAGCAATTGCAGGCCGCCACCGGTCAACCCATTACCCTGGATAAGCAGCGCAATGGCTGATGAGCTAAGCTGGCGTACGCAGGGGCAAACGTTAATCCTGCAGGGCGAGCTGGATCGCGACACGCTGCCGACGCTTTGGCAGCAGCGCCAGGCGTTGCTTGACGGTATCCGTTTCCTGGATGTATCCGGCCTGAAACGTGTAGATTCCACCGGTGTGGCGCTGATGCTGCATTTTTATCACCAGCAGCAGCGGGGCGATACGCTCGCGCTCACCGGCGTCACCGATCGGCTGCGCACCTTGATCGCTTTATACAAGCTGCAGGCGATCCTGCACTGTGCGCCGTCCGCGAGCGTCTGACCTGCATCCCGCATCCCGGTGGCACTTCGCATGCCGCCGGGAGAATCTACCGCGTAACCCGCTGGGGCCCCTCCTGCCGTGATCAGCATCCTCTTTCAACGTCGCCGACGTCTAGCCCGCTGCGGTGAGCCTCTGCCGCGTAGCCAGGTTTGCGCTTGCGTACCGGTTTGAGCTTTACCTCTTGATGCTGCCGACGTCTCCCTCGCTGCGGGCAGAATGCTGCCGCATAATCCGCTGACACCCCGCCTGCCGATGTGAAGAACCGGCGCCAGGCCCCTGACGGAGCGAGGTAAAAAATTGCGGTTAATCTCATTGCCTGTTCCCGAGCGCGGCGGTTTCCTCTAAGATAGCGGTCTGATTCCCGACCCTGTAAAGTAAGACGTTATATGGAAACTAGTGAAATCAAAGCGGTGCTGATGAAAGCCTTGGCGTTGGACGAAGCCCACGTAAGCGGCGACGGTAGCCATTTTCAGGTTATTGCGGTCAGCGCGCAGTTCGCCGGCATGAGCCGGGTGAAAAAACAGCAGACGATTTACGCGCCCCTGATGGAATATATTTCAGATAACCGCATCCACGCCTTATCGATCAAAGCCTACACCCCCGAAGAGTGGCAGCGCGATCGCAAACTGAACGGTTTTTAAATGTTGACCCTGGCGGGCAACAGTCTTCCCGTTAAATAGAGAGCAGTCGTAATGGATAAATTTCGTGTCCAGGGTCCTACCCGGTTAAGCGGCGAGGTCACCATCTCGGGGGCCAAAAATGCCGGGTTGCCGATTTTATTCGCCGCGTTGCTGGCGGAAGAGCCGGTAGAGATCCAAAACGTCCCCAAGCTGAAAGATATCGACACCACCATGAAACTGCTGGGCCAGCTCGGCGCCAGAGTCGAACGCAATGGTTCGGTGCATGTGGACGCCAGCGGCGTTAACGTTTATTGCGCGCCCTATGAGCTGGTGAAAACCATGCGCGCGTCGATTTGGGCGCTGGGGCCGCTGGTGGCGCGTTTCGGCCAGGGGCAAGTATCTTTACCGGGCGGCTGCGCCATCGGCGCGCGTCCCGTGGATCTGCATATCAGCGGTCTGGAGCAACTGGGCGCCACCATCAAGCTGGAAGAGGGTTACGTCAAAGCGTCCGTGGACGGCCGTCTGCGCGGGGCACATATCGTCATGGATAAGGTCAGCGTCGGCGCCACGGTCACGATCATGAGCGCCGCCACCTTGGCGACCGGCACCACCATTATTGAAAACGCCGCCCGCGAGCCGGAGATTGTCGACACCGCCAATTTTCTTATCACCCTGGGCGTGAAAATCAGCGGCGCCGGTACCGATAAAATTACCGTCGAAGGGGTTGAGCGCCTCGGCGGCGGTGTCTATCGCGTACTGCCCGATCGCATCGAAACCGGTACTTTCCTGGTAGCGGCGGCGATCTCCCGCGGTCGCGTGGTGTGTCACGCCACCCGTCCCGATACGCTGGATGCCGTACTGGCCAAATTGCGAGAAGCGGGCGCGGATATTGCCGTCGGCGACGACTGGATTAGCCTGGATATGCAGGGCCAGCGTCCGAAAGCGGTTATGGTGCGCACCGCCCCCCATCCCGGCTTCCCTACCGATATGCAGGCGCAGTTCAGTCTGCTGAATTTGGTGGCCGAGGGCACGGGCGTGATTACCGAAACCATTTTTGAAAACCGTTTCATGCACGTCCCCGAACTGATTCGGATGGGGGCTCATGCGGAAATCGAAAGCAACACCGTTATCTGCCACGGCGTCGAGACGCTGTCGGGTGCACAGGTCATGGCGACTGACTTGCGCGCTTCCGCCAGCCTGGTGCTGGCCGGCTGTATCGCCGAGGGGATGACGGTGGTGGATCGTATTTATCATATCGATCGCGGTTATGACTGTATCGAGGAAAAGCTGCGGCGTATGGGCGCCAATATCGAACGGATCAGCGGCGAGTAATCAATCGCCGCACCCGGCCGCAGTGTTCACCGGCGCGCCGTAGGTGATTTGACGTGTTGCTCGCCGGCATACTGTTGCCGCGTGCCGCCCGCCGGCCTACCCTCTGCGGCCTGCCTCACCCTGGCGACTAATGCCTAACGTCGGCAGGCGCGGCCCTTTGTCTGCCTGCGGCGGCTAGCGCGTCATGGCGGGGCGCTAGCCGCCTTAGTTCGAGGCGGGATATTCCTGACTGGTGACCTCGACCGTCAGTTTTTTGCCGTTGCGCAAGATCTCTACCGAAATACACGATCCGGGACGAATCTCCGCCACCTGATCCATCGTTTCAATCACGGATATGGCTAGCTTATGATTGACGCTCAGGATCACATCTTCCACCTGAATACCGGCCTGCGCCGCCGGGCCGCCCGGCGTCACTTCGTTGACGATGATGCCCTGAATGCGATCGAGACCGCCGCCGTTGTGCATGGGCGCCACTTCACGGCCGCCGATACCGATATAGCCGCGGATCACCCGACCATCGCGAATCAGCTTGTTCATCACCTTGGTGGCCAGCGCGGTGGGAATGGCGAAGCCGATACCTTCCGGCGTTTCGCTGTTATTGCTTTTATCGAACGATAAGGTATTGATGCCCACCAGCTCGCCAAGGGTATTGATTAGCGCGCCGCCGGAATTGCCGTGATTAATGGAGGCGTCGGTTTGCAGGAAATTCTGCCGCCCGGACGGGCTCAAACCGATGCGGCCGGTGGCGCTGATAATGCCTTGGGTAATCGTCTGCCCCAGATTGTAGGGATTGCCGATCGCCATCACCACATCGCCGATATGGGGCTGGCGGGCGGGATTGATGGGGATCACCGGCAGGTTGTTGGCGTCGATTTTCAGCACCGCCAGATCGGTCAGGCTGTCCGAACCGACCAGCAGCGCCTCGTATACCCGCCCGTCCTGCAGCGCGACGATAATCTGCTCGGCGTCGTTGATGACATGTTTGTTGGTCAGCAGGTAGCCTTTCTGATTCATAATGACGCCGGAACCCAGTGTGCGGATTTCCAACTGGTTATGGGCGCTGCTGTTCATGCTGCGGTTATACACGTAGACCACCGCCGGCGCGGCGCGGCGCACCCCCTGATTATAACTGACGGGCTCCTCGCTATCGCTATCATCGGCACGATGCAGCAACTGGCCGGTGGTGGAGCGAAGCGTAGGCACCAGCGCCAGCAATAGGGCTGCGACAATGAAACCGATGATGACGGCACGTAGCAACTTGAGGAGCATGGGACTCGCAGGGGTAGTGGAAAATAGCGGCAGGATAGCATGAGTTAAGCGGACACCGCAGCGCCGGCGTCCGTTTTTTTAATCCCTTATCGCAGTAACAGGAAAATACTCGCGTCGCCGCGCACGATATTATAGGTAGGCGCCCCGTGGAGGACGTCTTGAATTATTGGTGGGTTTGTTGTATGAGACAGTAAACCTACGTTACACGCTTATGCTCATTGCATTTTCACATTGTATTGATTTTAATAACTTTTATTTCCATCCCGGTTTGAGTGATATGAA
>NZ_JBLKSS010000016.1:0-23585 GCF_047607725.1 Sodalis sp. (in: enterobacteria)
ACCGGAGCAGATGCGAGATCTGCTAGGGGGACAATATCTGAAATATCAGAAAAGCATACTCATCACGGGGCCGACAGGTACGGGCAAAACCTGGCTCAGTTGTGCGCTTGGAGAGCAGGCATGCCGGCAGCAATATAGCGGGCGTTACTGGCGTGTGGGTCGGTTGCTGGTCCATCTTCACCAGTGTCAGCTAGACGGAACCTACCTAAAACAGCTTAAGCAGTTAGGAAAAATAGACTAAAACTGAGTCAGAAGATGAGCGAACACGTGATCGAATATCACTGGAATGGGTGATCGGAAAATATCGGAATAACTGATCGGATGTCGCCGGAACAGATGATCGGATACGTCGGAATCTGCATGAGGGCGAAGGGTTTCCCATTTTTGCCTTTGATGCCTCGCTGGGCGGCCAATTTCCCGTTATCTGCGTCGTGTTGTTCAACCCCGCCAACGGTACCTGTTTCGCCTCGTTTGGCGCCCATCCGGATTTCGGCGTAGCGCTGGAGCAGACGGTGACCGAGCTGCTGCAGGGGCGCGGCCTGAAAGATCTCGACGTCTTCACGCCGCCGACGTTCGATAATGAAGAGGTCGCCGAACAGACCAATTTGGAAACCCATTTTATCGACTCCAGAGGCCTGATTTCGTGGGACATGTTTAAGCAAGAGGCGGATTATGCCTTTGCGGACTGGGATTTCAGCGGCACCACCGCAGAAGAGTTCGCCACGCTAATGGGGATTTTCCAAACGCGTGGAACGGAGGTCTATATCGCCGATTATCAGCATCTGGGGGTCTATGCCTGCCGTATCCTAGTACCGGGTATGTCGGACATTTATCCGGCGGAAGATTTGTTGCTGGCCAACAACGCCATGGCCATCGATCTGCGCGCGACCCTTTGCCAACTGCCCGCAAGCCGGTGGCCCCAGGCGCGATATCTGGCGCTTATCGAGCAGATTGACACGTTGGGTCTGGACGACTTCGCCCGGGTGCGTGAACTCCTGGGTCTCGCCACCGGCAGGGACAATGGCTGGTTTACCCTGCGGGTGGGCGAGCTGAAAGCCATGCTGGCGCTGGCCGGCGGCGACCATGAGCAGGCGCTGCTGTGGACCGAATGGACACGGGATTTCAACGCGTCGGTGTTCAGCGCGGAGCGGGATAATTATTACCGCTGCCTGCATACGCTGCTGCAATTGAAAGACGAGGACGGGCGCGGCGGCGTCTTACCAGCACGCCTTCGCCCGCATGTACGGCGCCCAGACGCTCGCCGCCGCCACTGCGGCGCTCGCGGGGGAAAACCCCTTCCTACGGCTTGACGCCGCTGGATGAAGATCTGCATGCGCTGCCGGCGCATCAGGCTCTGTTGGCCGCGTATGAAAAATTGCAGCAGGCTAAACGCCGCTTTTGGTCGGCGCAGAAGTAGCGGCCGCGAGGCGACGCCGGCGACGGGAGGCAATCCACGGCCGCCCGTCGCCGCAATTTACCCTTGCGGCGAATTGACTTAAGCAACGCAACACTTTTATAGGTGACAGGCTAAGGCCAATTGTTTCCATAAAGTAAAATCCCGCAGATAATAAAAGCAAATAACAACAACTGCGCCACAATTGTTATCAAACTGGCGTGTAAATTGGTGCAAAAAATGTGATTTTCAACTCATTTTATAAATTTTAAAAATTATTTTTACAATATAAATAAATGCATTAAATAGAAAACCCGTACTGAATATGGTGTATTTCCCCCTTCAAGTTTGGCCACCTATGATCCATGTCAATTTTTGCCTTATACTGACTTGGTAGAATTAACTCGTAAATTAATTCCACGAAAGAGTTAGTATGAAAGCCGACAACCCTTTTGATTTGTTATTACCTCCGGCGGCGGCAAAAGTGGCTGAGGAAGCGGGCGTCTTTATTTTCATCGCGTTCGTGTTTTACATTACCGCTACCACCGGTACCGCCGCCGTACCTTACGGCTTCGCCAAACTTATCGGCGGTTTTTGTTTCTCTCTAGGGTTAATGCTGGTCATCATCAGCGGCGCCGATTTGTTTACCTCATCGGTACTGATTGTCGTGGCCCGTGCTAGCGGCCGTATCAGTTGGGCACAGCTGGTGCGTAACTGGATCAGTGTTTATATCGGCAACCTGATAGGCACACTGTTATTTGTGGCCCTCATCTGGTTTGCGGGTCAGCATATGGTCGCCAACGGCGCTTGGGGCCTGAATGTGTTGCAGACCGCCGACCATAAAATGCATCACACCTTTATCGAGGCGGTCTGCCTCGGTATTCTGGCAAACTTGATGGTTTGCCTGGCTGTCTGGACCAGTTATTCCGGCCGCAGCATGTTCGATAAAATGTTCGCCATGATTATGCCGGTCACGATGTTTGTCGCCAGCGGGTTTGAGCATAGCATCGCCAACATGTTTATGATTTCGATGGGGATCGTTATCAAGAATTTCGCCTCGCCAGCTTTTTGGCAGGCCATCGGTATGGCGCCGGAGCAATTCGCCAACCTGACGGTCGCCAATTTTATCACCGACAATCTGATTCCGGTTACGATCGGCAACATTATCGGCGGTGGTTTATTAGTAGGGTTAACGTATTGGGTAATTTATCTGCGCGGTGACAACCAGCACTGAGTTGTGCCGCCAAAGCCGGATTGTCGAAATCCACATTAGAAGGTAGGTGTATAATGACCGATCTGAATACAAAACTGTCCACGGCCTGGGAAGGTTTTGCCGCAGGCGACTGGCAGAAAGAAGTCAACGTGCGTGACTTCATCCAAAAAAACTACACTCCCTATGAAGGCGACGAAGCTTTCCTGGCGGGCGCCAGCGCCGCCGCCACGTCGCTGTGGGAGAAAGTGATGGAAGGAATCAAAATCGAGAACCGCACCCATGCACCGGTCGATTTTGATACCGATGTCGGCGCCGCCATGTCCTTCGGCCGCGTCTCCACCTTCCTGGACGTGTTCATCGAACGCGACCTGAAGGCCGGCAAATTGACCGAAGATCAGGCGCAGGAACTTATTGACCATCTGGTCATGAAACTGCGTATGGTGCGCTTCCTGCGTACGCCGGAATACGACGAACTGTTCTCGGGCGACCCGATCTGGGCAACCGAATCCCTCGGCGGTATGGGCATCGATGGCCGTACCCTGGTGACCAAAAACAGCTTCCGTTTCCTGAACACCCTCTACACCATGGGTCCGTCGCCGGAACCGAATATGACCATCCTGTGGTCGGAAAAACTGCCGATGAACTTTAAGAAGTTCACCGCGAAAGTGTCTATCGACACCTCGTCCGTGCAGTATGAAAATGATGACCTGATGCGTCCGGATTTCAACAACGACGACTACGCTATCGCCTGCTGCGTCAGCCCGATGGTGGTCGGCAAACAAATGCAGTTCTTCGGCGCCCGCGCCAACCTGGCGAAAACCATGCTGTACGCTATCAATGGCGGCGTGGATGAAAAACTGAAAATGCAGGTCCGCCCGAAATGGGAACCGCTGGCGGACGAAGTACTGGATTATGATCGCGTGCTGGAACGTACCGACCATTTCATGGACTGGTTGGCCAAACAGTATGTCACCGCGCTGAATATCATCCATTACATGCATGACAAATACAGCTACGAAGCCTCGCTGATGGCGCTGCACGATCGTGACGTCTATCGCACCATGGCCTGCGGCATTGCCGGTCTGTCCATCGCCGCCGACTCGCTGTCCGCCATTAAATATGCCAAAGTCACACCTATCCGTGACGAAGACGGCCTGGCTATCGACTTTAACATTGAAGGCGAATACCCGCAGTTCGGTAATAACGATCTGCGCGTCGACGACATTGCCTGCGACCTGTTGAACGCTTCATGAAAAAAATTCAGAAGCTGACCACCTATCGCGGCGCCGGCGCGACGTTTGGACCGGGCGCCAACCCGATGCACGGCCGTGACCAGAAAGGTGCCGTCGCCTCGTTGACCTCGGTAGCGAAACTGCCGTTCGCCTATACGAAGGACGGGATTTCCTACACCTTTTCCATCGTGCCGAAGGCGCTGGGTAAAGACGACGACGTGCGTAAAGCCAACCTGGCGGGTCTGATGGATGGCTATTTCCATCATGAAGCCGGCGTCGAAGGCGATCAGCATCTGAACGTCAACGTGATGAACCGAGAAATGCTGGTGAAAGCCATGGAACATCCGGAAGATTACCCGAACCTGACCATTCGCGTGTCCGGTTATGCGGTACGCTTCAACTCACTGACCAAAGAGCAGCAGAAGGACGTCATCACCCGTACCTTCACTGAATCAATGTAATTTCCCACACCGTCTTAAAGGGCGTAAAATAAAGGCTCCACGAAAGCGGGGCCTTTTCACTCGGCGCGGCGCGCCCAATGGAACAGCGCGTTTTGTCTGACGGCTATACTTACCGTAAGCAGGCTTTCAGCCGAAACTTATTATTCCATTATCAATGGAGAACTCCCTGCCATGTCTGTTACTGGTCGTATCCATTCCTTTGAATCCTGCGGTACCGTAGATGGCCCCGGCATTCGTTTTATCATTTTTTTTCCAGGGCTGCCTGATGCGCTGTCTATATTGCCACAATCGCGATACCTGGGATACCCTCGGCGGGCGAGAAATTACCGTTGAGGAGATCATGCGCGAGGTGATCACCTATCGCCATTTTATGAACACGTCCGGCGGCGAAGCGATTCTGCAGGCGGAGTTCGTACACGACTGGTTCCGCGCCTGCCATGCCGAGGGCATCAACACCTGTCTGGATACCAACGGTTTTGTCCGTCGCTACGATCCTGTGATTGACGAATTACTAGAGGTCACTGATTTGGTGATGCTGGATATTAAGGAAATTAATGACGATATCCATCAGAATCTGGTCGGGGTGTCCAATCACCGCACCCTGGATTTCGCCCGCTATCTGGCCAAAATCAATAAGCGTACCTGGCTGCGTTATGTAGTGGTGCCGGGCTGGTCGGACGACGATAAATCGGTCCATATGCTCGGCGAGTTTACCCAGCATCTGAGCAATATCGAGAAAATCGAGCTGCTGCCTTACCACTAATTGGGCAAGCATAAATGGATCGCCATGGGCGAGGAATACAAGTTGGAAGGCGTCAAACCGCCCACTACCGAAACCATGAATCACGAGCGCGATATTTTGGCGGGCTACGGCCACAAAGTAATGTACTAAGGCCCCGCCGCGCCGAGCGACAGCCCGCCGTGGGCGGGCCGCGATCTGTCGCCCCCCTTAACGCGCCCTGCCGTTTCGCCCGCCTCGGTGTAATACATGTTTACTTACTAATCCTGAAAATTTATGAACAAGTCATAATATATGATGTAGTATCATATTTATTTGAACAATAAATGTGATTAGAGGTTATGAAAGCAAACCACATTAAAGCAGCCCGCTTGCGGGACATTTGGCGGCTTATTGCGCCGTATTGGCGTTCAGAAGAAAAATGGCGAGCCTGGGGCCTGTTGACCGTCATTATCATTCTGTCTTTGGCTATCGTGTATTTAAGCGTGTTATTCAACCAATGGAACCGAGTGTTTTATGACGAGCTACAATCCAAAAATTTCGCGGTGTTCAAAAGCCAACTGTTTAAGTTCACCTGGTTGGCGCTGCTTTATATCCTGCTTTCCATCTATAAGATCTATCTCACCCAAGGGTTGCAGATGCACTGGCGACGCTGGATGACCCGGCAGTACATGGAAAAATGGTTGTCTCACCACGTTTATTATCACACGGAACAGCAGCAAACGGTGGATAACCCCGACCAGCGTATCGCCGAAAACTTGAACGCCTTGACCAATGGCACGCTTTCGCTGACCCTCGGTCTGCTATCCAGTGTCGTCACTTTCGTCACCTTTATTTCAATTCTCTGGTCGGTAAGCGGCCCGCTGAGTTTTGTGTTCAGCGGCCATCACATCACCATACCGGGCTATATGGTCTGGTTCGCCATTTTGTATGCCGGCGTCGGTTCCCTTATTATTTGGAAAGTGGGCCTCCCCCTGGTGAGCCTGGGCTTTATGCAGGAGAAGTTTGAGGCAAATTTCCGCTTCGGGCTGATCCGCATCCGTGAAAACAACGATGCCATTGCGCTTTATCAAGGTGAACCGCGCTAGGCCAAACAGCTGGACGACCGATTTGTCTCCATCAAGGATAACTGGTGGTCCATCATGCGCGTCGGTCGCCGGCTGAACGTCGCCAGCAACTTTTATGGGCAGTTTGCCATTATCTTTCCCATCCTGGTGGCCGCCCCGCGCTACTTCTCCGGTGCTATCCAGCTCGGTACGCTGATGCAGATTAACTCCGCCTTCGGCCAGATTCAGGGCTCGCTGTCCTGGTTTATCGATGCCTTTACCCAATTGGCCAATTGGAAAGCCTGCATCAACCGTTTGGCGGGTTTTAACGCCGCGGTGGACCGCCACAGCAGTCAAAATACGCCCATCGAGCGCGCGCGGGACCCGCTCCAGGCGCTGTCTTTGCAGGTGTTAACGCTCAGCATTCCCGACGGCCTCTCCCTCTTTGTGCCGGTCACAGCGTCCATTGCCCCCGGTGAGCGGGTGTTGGTGGCCGGGCCGTCCGGCTGCGGTAAATCCACGCTGCTGCGGGCCATAGCCGGCATCTGGCCCTATGGCAGCGGCGGCATTCTGCTGCAAGAGGATCGTAAGCTGCTGTTTTTACCGCAGCGCAGTTATATTCCCATCGGCACATTGAAAGGCGCGCTGTGCTATCCCGATGCGCCGGATCACTTTACCGAAGCGTAAATGCATGAAGTGTTAGTGCAGTGTCGCCTCAAACATCTGCTGCCGCGCCTCAATCACGAGGCCAGCTGGAGCCACTGGCTTTCGCCCGGTGAACAGCAGCGGCTGGCGTTCGCCCGCGCCCTTCTGATAAAGCCGGAGATTTTGTTTCTTGATGAAGCGACCAGCGCGCTGGATGATGAGAATGAGCAGCTTATGTATCGTCTGCTGATTAACACGTAAGCGCCCCGTGGAGGACGTCTTGAATTATTGGTGGGTTTGTTGGGCCCGGTAAGAATATGTTCCACTACGATGCCTAGTGAACCCGCATCCTATAAGGGACGGCTGTCAGATCATGGATAATCCGGCGATGATAGTGTCCACTTAAATTTTAATGGACACTATCACAAACTTCAGAACCACTAATTTCATATCACTCAAACCGTGATGTAAATAAAAGTTATTAAAATCAATACAATGTGAAAATGCAATGAGCATAAGCGTGTAACGTAGGTTTACTGTCTCATACAACAAACCCACCAATAATTCAAGACGTCCTCCACAGGGCGCTTACCTTAAAGGCGAATCACTACGCAAAGAGCAAGGAGTAGCCAGCACAGGAAAAATAGACTAAAACCGAGTCAGAAGATGAGCGAACACGTGATCGAATATCACTGGAATGGGTGATCGGAAAATATCGGAATAACTGATCGGATGTCGTCGGAACAGATGATCGGATACGTCGGAATCTGCAGCACGGTATCTGGATCGTTTCCGATGAGGTCTATAGCCGCATTGTGTATGACGGCCCCCCCCGAGCGCTTCGCGCCGTCATTTCTGGATATTGCCGATCCCAACGACAGGCTGGTGGTCATCAATAGTTTTTCCAAAAGTTGGCTGATGACCGGCTGGCGGCTGGGTTGGGTGATCGCACCGCCGGAGTTGATGCATGAGTTGGGCAAACTGATTGAATATAACAGCAGTTGCGCCCCCGGTTTCGTGCAAAAAGCCGGCCTGGTCGCGGTAAACCAGGGTGAGGCGGTGCGCCAGGAGACGGTGGCCCGCTTTCAGGCTTCCCGCGACTACCTTTATCAGCGGCTCGGCACGCTGGCGGAAGTAGAAGTACCGCTGCCCGCGGGCGCCATGTATCTCTTTTTCCGCGTGCGCGGCCTAAACGACAGCTTAACATTTTGTAAAGCGCTGGTGGCGGAGGCCGGCGTAGGGCTGGCGCCAGGCAGCGCATTCGGCGAAGCGGGCGAAGGCTGCCTGCGGTGGTGTATTGCCAGCGCCATCGAAAAGCTGGAACAAGGCGCCGATCGCTTTAGCCGGTTCCTGCGCCACTCGGCCTGGCGGACCTGACCTCTATCCCTGCCGAGTGCCGGGACGCGCGAGCAGTGGGACGTCGCCAGCGTCGAAACGCGGCGGCCAGAGCGTTTAACCAGCGCGGCGAATCGCGATAGTCAGAGCGTTCCTTCGCCGCGGCGAGTTCGAGTGCGGCCCGGCTAGTTTATTCCGGCGTCATGGGCGGCACAAAAGCCAGACAAATCGGAACGGCGCCGGCGCCGGGATGGGGTATAAAAGCCATCTCCTCGCGATAACCGATAGATAATGCCGGCCACGGTGCCAGTATATCGCTGAAATCCGCTTCGCCGCAGTTCTGGCCGCGCGGCCCCAGCAGCAGTACGCCATCGTGCAGCAGCCTATCCTGACGCAACGAGCGGGTGTAGATATTCGGCCGCCGATAGACGGACCAGGGTGTAATCACCGCGGGGTGGTCGTCAATGTAGAACGTCAGCCACTGGGATAAATAATCGCCCCCGACAAAGCGCACCGGCTGGTGATACTGCCGCTGCCAGCGTTCGTTTACCTGCTGGCTAAAAGGTTTGATACCGGCTAATTTTTCGCCGGCTCCGCGCAGGTTTAACAGCATCACCGCGCTGTAGCCCGCTAGCACCAGCGGCGCCCACAGCAACAGTTTCTTCAGCGCGCCCGTCAGCGGCCGGTTAGGCGGTCGCGTCACGCAGGCCATCATCAGCGCCGGGGCGGGCATCATGTAAGGCTGTAGCCATTCGGTGATACGGCCACCGTCGTGAAGACTGAACCACACTAGAATAGGCCCCAGCGGGATCATCATCATCCCCAGGGCCGCCCGGCCCTGCGGGGTGGGTGGCCAGCCCAGACGGGCCCGCAGCACGATGAGCACGGCGGCGAGCACCGCCAGCGGATAAAACACCGTCGATGCCGAGAGTAAACCGTGCAGCGTCACACCGGGCGTGACCTGCGAATCCACCCATTTAAAGGCGGCAAAGTCGTTTTGCCATAACCACCATCCGTTTGGCGCCACAATAACAAGCCATACCAGAACGGCCAGATAAAACGCCGGTTGGCGGTAACACCGGCGGATGGCCGGCATTAGCAGCGTCAACACCCAGGCCGAGAACATGAACGAAAGGCTGGAATATTTCGCCATGCAGGCCAGCCCCCCCGTCACGGCGAACGCCAGCCACCAGCCAGGGCGATCGAAGGCGGCCCGTAGGAAAAATACCCACAGCCAGGGCCAGAGCATGACCAACAGATAATTATCGTTAAAGGAAATGATATCGAAATTGATGACGCCGCTGAGATTGAGCGTCAGCAGCGCCAGCCAGGCCAGGCGTCTGTCGGCGCTTAAGCGCCAGGCAAGTTGCCAAACGCCAAACATGCCCACCGCGACCGCCAGAAAATGCGGCGCATACCAGTAAAAGCTTAACCAGGGTGCCGACAGCCCCAATGCCGGCCGCATGACCAGCCCCACCAGCCAGGGGTTTTTAGGAGAGCCCCATTCCGCATTCGTCGCCCAGTTCAGCGCCTCGATAGCATCGTAAGGAACGGTGGGATCCAGCAGGAAGGTGACACCCGTCCATAGCATGGCATAGCCCGCACACCAGCCAAGCAGAAGAATTCGATCTCTTTTCATGTACTTCGGTAAATTAATTTTTTCCTACCATAGTGCGGCGGCGGTAAACGTTACCTAAACATCTACGTCGCCGGCTGGGGAAATACCGGCGGCGTCCCGTCGCCGCCAGGTGGCTATAGCGATAGCGGCGGGATTTAAGCTACACTCTCTAGGGATTTTCTACCGCGCGGAGAGCGTGTCATTTATGGCTTATATTCCAAAAAATTATGCCCGGCTGGAAAACGGCTATCGTGAAAAAGCGTTAAAGCTGTTTCCCCTGGGTTTGTGGTCGCTGCAGCCGCGAGTTCACCTATTCCAACCTGCGGGAGCTGACGGTGCATCATATCGATCACGATCACGGTAACAATCCCGAGGACGGCAGCAATTGGGAGATGTTGTGCCTGTATTGCCACGACCATGAGCATGAAAAATACACTGAGGCAAGTCTGTACGGCTCGACGGTGGTCGCGGGCGAGGATGCGCCGCGGGACGTGGGAATGGCGACCCACAACCCCTTTGCCAATTTGAAGGCCATGATGAAGAAATAGCCGGGATGGGCGCCGATTAGCGAATGACCAGCACGTCGGTGGGGTAATGCACATAGCCCGCGATCGCGGCCTTCCACATCGCCTCATCGTCCATCGGCCGGATAAGGGCGCCGGCGCCGGCGAACGATGACAGGTAGTCAGGCAGATAGGCCGGTTTGCCGATTGCCTGAATGCGCTGGCAGATGGCCTGATGCCCCTGTATATCCGCAAGGGTCGCTTTCGCCACCATCCAAAAGGCCTGCCGCCGGCGCTTATCGACGCTCTTCAAGGTTTCCGCCAGCAGCAGGCTATGCGCCTCCCGCGCTTCATTGCTATGCTATCCACCCGCAGCGCGTCATACCAGCTGTAGCTGCCGGCGAGAGCAAACAGCGGCACACCGTCCTGATAATGCTGCGCGCGGATGCAGCTCGCCAGTGCGCGATACAGCATCGGCGGCGTCTGCCGGTTGGTTACGGCACCACCAGCCGTGCAGCCAGGATCGGCCACGCTTGCCAACCAGGCGCGCGAGGGATTGTCGTCGGTGGGCCCCCAGGCACAGCCGCTTAACGCCAGCGCGATGGCGACGCCGAGGCGGCGATCCCCTCCGCGTTGAGGTTGAGATTCAGTCATCATTGCTCCCATTATGCCTTCACTAATCGCTGCCGCTCTGACGACAGACTGACGATGCGCTAAGGTTCAATTATCGGCAGGGCATGCTCGCCGGCGAAATGCCGCATCAGCCGATCCGACAGCGCCTGCAGCCCTTGTTCACTGAGCCGGCGGGCTTTTGTGCCATAGTCAGGGCAAGATGCCAACTGCCGCGTCGCCGCGTCCACCGAGGCCAACACCCCCTGCTGGAATCCTTCGCTTATGGCCTGACTACGCAGGCGCTCCGCCTCTTCGGCGGCCTGTTTAAGGCATTTTACCGCCTCGCGGCGGGCCTGTTTGATTAAATCCATCGCGTGACGCTGGCGCTGGAGGTGTTCACGTTTGATCAATATACCGCCGTAAACCGGCGGCATCCGGCGTAGCGGGATGTCTCTTGGCATGTTGAAAGGCAAGTTTGAGTAGTAGTAGTCGACAAGGGTACGGTCGGGACAACCCATGTGAATCATCCCGGCCTTCCTCCGGCGGGAACAGCAGATCCAAGCGCTGGCGTAGGCCGCGGGGCAAACCGTCCGCAAACGCCAGCAGTTCATATTTTCCCACGCTAACAGCTGTGCTGGACAGGCTCTCCGCGGGCGATGAACGGGATGCCACCAGCGGTAACGCGGCAAACTGTCGCAACCAGTCGGGCAAACCGGCACCGCACCCGCCTCTGGCGAGCGAGGCCCGATGGCGCTGGCAGGCCATCAACAGCGCTGTCTGCAGCAGCAGATGCAACGCCTCGACGAACTGGCGCGGCAAGGAGTGCGCGGGCAACGCCGGACGCTCAAGGCTGAGCCCGTACAGGCTTATCAGCATACCGTTAAGTATCGAGCGCTGCGTGATGCCGTCCAACATGGCGGGCAGCGCAAAGCGGGCCGGATGGATCCACGCCAGGGGATCGTACATGATGCTATCAAGGGGCACGACACTCATCGCTCATCGCGCGTATGGCCGCCGCCCGTTTTTTTCGCCACCATAAGCCGGCCGACAGCAGCAAGGCCAGACCGGCGCCAACGCCCCCCAACTGCCAGCCGTTCAGCGATGCCGCCGCGGGGGGCGACTGACGCACCGGCGGTAAATGCTGCGATACCGGCCGGCGGGAGAGGACCACTGAAATATGCTCGTAGGCCACCTCGGCGAAGCTGTTTTTCAAGAAACGTTTCACATCGCCTATCAACAGCGACGGATCACTTTCCGGCTCATAGCTCACAAGCGCGGAAAGAAAGGTGTACCGGTCGGGGCGTCCTGCCGTTCTCGCCGGCGTCGATATCGTAGCTGACGTGAACGCGTGCATTCACGACCCCCTCAAGCACCTGCAATGACTGCTCCAGACGCTGTTCGATAACCGAATATAGCCTTGCCTTTTCGGCGCGCGGCGAAGAAACCAGTGAATCGCCGGGAAACATCCGCACGATTTCCATACGGGGCGGCGAAGGTAACTGGTAAGTTTTCAACAGATCCACCGCCGCCGGCAAATCCACTTTGCTAATGGTAATACTATAACCGCCTTTGCCGTGATCCCTCTTTTCGGCGGCAATATTGTTGCGTTGCAGTGTGGCGATGACCTCGTTAGCCTGTACCTGATCGAGGTTTTTAAGCAATGCCTCATCTTTACAGGCGCTCAGCATGGCGCCGCAGGCCAGGCGGCGGGCGCTGCTCATGTGCCTAGCACGGTCTTTACCGCAAGGGTGGCTTTATTGACCAGTGCCGCTATCAGCGAGGTGCGCATGTTGTATTTCATGCCGTTGATTTGCTGTCGCACCATGTCCGTCAGCGCGTCATGCCGCTGGCTTAGTTAGCGGGGGCGGCTGCCGCAATAGCGTGAGCTTGTCGTGGTGGTTCTCGGCCACGCCGGCGGCAAGGGTGTGCAGTAATTGTTCCTCCAGGCTGCGAATCCCCTCCCGCGCGACGGAAACGGTCGAAGAATGCTGGAAAGGGTTGCCCCGCTGAAGGGGGCTGATGCTTGCGTGCATAATCTCGTTTCCTTTGAGAGTGAGGCAAGTTTCCCGCCTTGCCGTTAGCGCGAGTTACGAATGATTTTCGAGACAATATCGCTGAACATCTTCAACCGGGTGGTCAGGTTGAGAAAGCCGTTTTTAAGATTCGCGTCATTCTTCTGCGCCATGTATGCCGCCAGGGGATCGATATTATCCTGTTGATTCACCGCATTAGCAGCCCTGTCGTATATCGACTCAATGTGATTTACAGCTTGGCTGGGATTGCCAGCGTACCTGCTCTGTTCACTCGGGCTTACGCTACCGATACCGTTCACGTTTTATCTCCTTATCTGTTGGATGACGACAGGGTAAAATGCCAGTGGCCGGCGTTGGGTTTGACAAAATTCTACTGGCCATAGGAAAAAAATTTTCCCGCCAACGGATCGTCCTTAAGTTCGACGGCGAACTGCACATAGTTGCTGCTCCACCGCTGCTGAAAGGTTTCCACGTAGCGGTGGATCCGCTGGCGCTCGCCGTCCTCCAGCGCACCGTTTATCACGAAGGTGACGCTGTCGGGATGATCGACGCGGTTATAGCCGATCGCCAGCTGCCTCAAACCGTTTTAGGCGTCGCGCACCGCAGCGTCGTCGTCCAGTTGGCCGAACGAGATCTGCCGCGCATAAGGCAGCATTTCCAGCAGCGCCGCGCTCAATCGATCCCGCTCCGCCGGGGAGAGCACGGCCCGCTGCCGGCTGAGAATCAGCTCCGGCGCGGACGGATCGTCGATGTGGATGCGATGGAAACCCAGCCAGGGATAGTACCGTTCCAGCCAGGCATGCACCCGCCTGCGTTCGTCGTTACAGCTCAACACCTTCACCGCGGCGGCAGGGGGGTGGCGCACCAGCGATTGGCGACCCCAGGCGGCATCACGTTCACTGTCGGCCAGCATATACAGGCTCCCGTCCTTGCCGGGCAAAAGATGGAACTTACCGTTGTCACCGGCGAGATGCCTGCCCAAAGTCGCGACATCCTCATGACCCGTAACGGTTTAATACCGCAGCAGGTAACCCGCGCCAAGCATGGCCATTAGCGACATCAGAGCCAGCACGCCCCTGCAGCGCCATCGCAACGGGCGCTGAAGTCTCACGATAGTCCAGAACCGCCGCATCCCACGCGCTGCTCTGACCGCCAGCGGGCCGGCGGTCAACACCTGATTGGCGACCAGGGTGTCTCGCTGATACCGTCATCCTTTAAAACGCGCAGCGCGCTTTTGGGCGGCGCGGCGGTATCAATGACAATTTCAAAGTTGACGCCGCCCTGATGATGCGGAATGAAAATGGTCTCCGGCGGCAGGGAAGGTGGCTCATGTCGTCGGTCGGTCTGCTCCTCGCCACCGGCAACAAATAAAGTAATGGGTGCGCTAAGGTAATATTCGCATCCTTTAAGCGAACCGTTCAGCAAGCGTAATACGAGACCGTCCTGGCACAGCAACCCGACATCGTTTTCTTTATTCATCATCCATAATATCTATCAACACCGTAGCCTGCGAGGTAATTAATATAAGTATAACCTGTTCATTGGCGAAACTTCATGATGGAAATCTGATAAATTATTATTGCGCACGAGGAATTATTGCCGCCTGGGGAAATAAATTCTCATCATCGCCGTCATATTACGCTTAAAACGACGAGCTTTCATAGGGGCAATTTATTATTTCCCCTCAAGCCTCTTGCTATTGCCACAAGGAGGCATCGCAATGGCTGAGAGTCTTGCGCGCCAAGTTCCAATATCGGGTTTTAACCTGACAATAACATTGCGCTATAGCGGACTTATTGTCACCCACCCGAGGCATCGTCTCTTCCCCTGCGCATTATCGCCAGTTATTACCCAAGCAAGGCACGCGCGAGATGCGCCCCGCCTTCTTCGCGCGGGAACGACCCGGGTCCATCAGGGGCAGTCGTCCAGGCCGGCGTTATGCTTTTCCTGCCCTTCCGCTGGCTGACTCAGCTCGTCGAGGCTCTGGCGCGCCCAGCGGGTCAACTCGTTTTGCTGGCAATGATCAATGATCAATTGAAAATAGCGCTTCGCTTTGGCTTTTTTTTGCATGAGCGCCTGACACTGGCCGCTGTAAAAAACCGGTCGGTAATCCTGTTTCGCCATTGAAAACGCCACCGCATAAATATCCGCTGCCTTTTGATACTGCTTTTGCAACTGATAGACCGCGCCGAGGCCTATATAATAATCCGGGTTATGGCAGTCGTAAATGCACAGAAAGCGGAAAAAAGCCGCGGCATTTTCCAGCTGCTGATGAAGGTCATCATTATCGTCAGCGCCGGCAAGATCCGTCAGCCAACCTTCAGGTAGCTCGCGCATAGCCCTTTCCCCGGCGCTGCTGTTTACCACCTTCCATAATGTTTCAGCAATATTTTTTTTTTGAATATAATTATCAGCGGTCATGTTTATCTCCTGAAAATAGCCATATCAAATAAGATAAATTATCAGAGTAAATAGGGGTTAAATGACACACTTAGTTATTATGCAAAAGAAAATCTATTCATCATTCTTTTTTGCATAATCATAATGCCCGGCATTTTCTACATCTTGTAACCAGCTTAATAACCTAAGCACCTCGTCCAGCTCGTTAATCTTAACAAAAGAATAGAGGTGATGGGTATGATAAATCCGTCGGGCCAATTTCACATCTTCAATCACCGGCACGCCGACCTTTTTCGCATATGCACGCACGGCCAGCGCCCGCTGATTCCGCTCCAGCACCGAGATAAACGGCACAGGGGTCAAGTCGGGATTATGATAAATACCCACAGCAAGATGGGTGGGATTGGCAATAATCAATTGCGATCCTTTAATATCGGATTGGGTCTGTTCGGATAAGATCTCCATGTGGGCTTCGCGGCGGTGATGTTTAATCTCCGGGTCCCCTTCCTGCTCTTTCATCTCCCTCTTAATCTCCTGCTTATCCATTTTAAGATCGCGCAGGTGCAAAAAGTAATCGGCTATAGCGTCAAGAATCATTACGCAGACGATACATAACAAGCAGGTAAGTACCAGCGACATAAGCAATTGCCGCCAGATGGTCACGATGTCCTGCGGATTGGCAAACAGTTGCGCAAAGAGTAATTGCCTCTGACTGCGCCAGACGATCACCAGCGCCATGGCGAAACCGCCCAGATAGAGCATCGCTTTTACGCCGTCTTTCGCGGTGCGCTGGCTGAATATTTTCTTAATTCCGCGGGTGGGGTTGAGGGCCTGGGAATTGAGCTTGAACGCCCGGGTCGCCAGCAGAAAGCCGGTTTGCAGCAGCAACGGCAACGCTGACGCCGCAATCCCTATCGCGATGACCGGCAGCTGCAGCTGCAGCTGCAGCGCGAGAAACACCAGCGCGTTGCGGTAGGCGCTCAGAGATAACGAGAAATTGCCGGCCACCAGTTGGCGATAAAAATCCATCAGACTCTCCAGCGAGGTAAAGGAGGTCAGCCAACCGACGCCGCAGAGCATCGTGCAAGCGATAATGGCGTCGCGTGATTTGAAAGTTTGCCCTTTTTTCGCGGCGGCGCGCTGGCGTTTAGGCGTCGGCTTTTCGGTTTTATTGCTCATTGCCCCTCCCCGCCGGTGGGTCGTCGCTCAGCCATGCCTCCAGCTGGGGGGGGCGTCAGCCAATACTGACGAAACATGTCCGGCAGCAGCGGCGCGAAATAAATCAAAATAATGAGGAAGGTCACGCCGCTCTTAAGCGTTAACGTGATGGCAAAGGCATTCATCTGTGGCGCGAAGCGGGAAAGCAGGCCCAGCAAAATCTCAATAAGCAACAGCGCCGCCAATACGGGGCTTGAAAGCACCAGAATACGCGTCGTCATCGTCTCTAGCAGGGTGGTCATCTTGCCAAGCGACGGCAGGCAGGGCTGTAAAGGATCGCACAGTTGATAACTGCCGAGAAATACCTCGAGCAGCAGCGTCAAACCGCCTCCCTGCAGGAACACCGCGGCAAAAAAGAGATTAAACAAATTGGCGAGTTCCGAAGTATCGACGCCGCTGATGGGATCATAGGCGCTGCTGAGCAACGCGCCGCGCTGATAGTCAATCAGCGCCCTCAGACCATGCATAACCCAAAACGGCAACGCCAAAATTATTGCCAGCAGGAGTCCGATCGCCGCCTCGCGCAACACGATTTCCAGCATGCGCGCGCCCTCGAGTGAGGCCATGGCGTCGAAGGAGTAAGGCCACAGGGCGGCGCCGACGAAAAAAATGACCGGCGTGCGGACGGTAATGCTAAGGATGCTGCCGCTGAAAAACGGCAACAGGAAAAACGCCGGCGTAATGCGCGCCGACGCCACAGTCAGGGTAACGAGCCATTCATACAGGGAAGAGCACAGAGGCGAGATCATCGGTCAGAAGCGGGCTTAACGCCATCCTTATCACTTCATGGCCAAACTACAGCAGCGTTTCGCCATACCAGCCGGATAGCAAAAAAAGGCACAGGGTGACGCTCAACAGTTTAATGCCGAACGGCAGCGTTTGTTCTTGCAATTGCAACACGGTTTGGCACAGCCCCACCAGCAATCCCACAAGCGTCGCCACAATGATCGGCCCCGCCACCATAATAAGCACCAGATACAGAGCTTTGTTACCGGCAAACAACAGATTGTTCATCCCGGACCTCCTGCGATATCCGTGCCGGCGCCCATATCGAGATACTGCAGCACTAGCCCTTGCGACAACAACGTCCAACCGTCAAGCACCACAAACAGCACCAGCTTTATCGGCACCGAAAGGGTAATCGGGCTCATCATCATCATGCCAAGCGCCAGCAGTACGCTTGAGATAAGCAGGTCCACCACCACAAACGGCAAGTACAGATAAAAGCCGATTCGGAAAGAGTCCTTTATTCCACTCAGCGCATAAGCGGGCAATAGCGCCAGCATGGAGGGGGTATGGTCTGGCGCCTCGGCGTCGTGTGCGCCGCCGCCGTGCGCCCGGTCGAAAAACGCCGTCAGGCGCGGATCGGCGTATTTCTACAGATAATGCCGGTACGACTCCATGCTGTTTTCCAAAAACTCCAGCACCGAGGCGGCGCTGCTTAACGTCACCGGCTGCGCCTGGTAGACATCGCCGGCGATAGGCCCCATAATAAACATCGCCAGCATCAGCGCGTTGCGCACCATAACAAAGACGATGGAGAACTTGATATAGCAAGTGCCGGAGGTGATGATAAAGGGCAACAGCGGCGCCTGCGCCAGGATCCCGATAAGGCTCATCTCGTTGGGCAGGCCGAAATTAGCGGTCATAACGGTTATCCAGCGACAACTCCATTAATTCCACGCCCAGGCGATCTTCGAGCTGTACCAATTCGCCGAGCGCCAGCAGATGCCTATTGGCGCGTATCTCGATATGTTTTTCCCCCTCCGGATCCAGCTCCAGTACCTTTCCCTGACGAAACTGCTGTATTTCCCCCAACGACAGATAACGGTGCTGCAAAATAAATTCCAGCGTCAGCGGCAGATTGGCCAGCGGATCCTCCCCATCATCGCTAAGCGGTGCTCGCCCCGCCGAGGTTGGCCCTTCACCGCAGGCGTCTGCGCTAGTTCGGAGGAAGCCGCGGAATAACCGCCGCGCTCCCGCGGGTGGCCAGCCGTTGCGATACGGGAGGCGCTATGCGATTGACCGGCGGCGTGCGCATTACCGGGCGTCGCGGCAGCATCGGCCGCGGCGAAAGCTAAATCGGGCGTTAAAGAAACATGGCCGGGGGCCAGCGCGCCTTCATCGTTATCATTGGCCTTCATGCTGATCTTTCCTTCCTGTTGTAAATAAAAACCAATCGGACGCCCTTGGCATTTCACTTGGCGAGTGAGTCGCGAGATAAGCAGGACATCGCCGGACGCCAGTTGGCCGCGCATCGCCGCCGGAAGAAGACTGCAGCCAATCACCCATTCCACCACCAGGGGAACGCCGGATAGACAGGGCAAGCCGGTGGCGTGAAGAGTGGGCAGCGGCGCGTTGAAATGCGTCAGCCAGACCGGACATTCCTGTGCGGGTAGATACAGACAGGGGCCGTCGCCGGCGCGATAGTGCATCAGCGGACCGATCTCCAGGACCTGGCCGGACAATACCGCCGGCGCAAAAGACAAAGGCTGCGGCATGGCCTCTATCAACGCCTGGATTTGACGATCGCTGATGGCCTCGCGCGCCAGTCTGCATTCACACTCTCTGGCGATGAGGCGGAAACTCTCTCCGCCAGCGGCATAATAGCCGGGGACGCCGCCGTGGCTGACGGCCAGTCCCTTATCCTTGCGAGCGGTTCCATGTCATCATCTCCTCTGTTTCTGTCTCCTGCCGGTACAACTGTGTCAACCGATTAGCGTGTCGCTGCCACTCGAGCCAGCCATCGTACTTTTCCCGATTCCTCTGCCACACGCGCCGTTGGCCAAACGCCTCACGCTGCTGCTTATCCAACGTGATCACCGCCTGCTCCATCTGCCGCTGCCGGTCCGCCAACCGCCGGCTTTCTTCGCGCAGGGCCATCAACCGCTGCTGATGCAACATCAATGCGCGGCGATCAACGACCCCCTGCGGCCGGGCAAGCGCCGTTTGCCGCGCGATGGCCTGCTGCTGCTCCACCAACGTCTTGAGCCGTGCGGCCAGCGTTTCCCGTTGCCGCGCCAGCGCCGCAAGCGTCACCGTCAACGTGCGGCGACGCAGCTCGCAGCGCGCGCTGAGCCGCTCGATATCACGTATCAAGGGCATGCATTAACCTCAGCGTCTGGCCGAAATCCTCCGCCCGATCGACGTCCTGGCGAAGGAAGTCCCATAACGCTTGTTTTTTGGCCTGCGCCCGGTCATTTTCCGTGTTATCCCCAGGGCGATATTCCCCTAAATCGATCAGGGTCTGCATCTCCTCCAGCCGGGTCATCAGGCCACGGATGGCACCGGCCCGCGACTGTTGCCGGGGTTCGGTCAGCTGCCCCGCCACGCGGCTGGCGCGGCCTAGGATATCGATAGCCGGATAGTGATTCGCCGCCGCCAGTTTACGGCTAAGGTAAATATGACCGTCGAGAATCGAGCGGATTTCGTCGGCGATGGGATCCGGCTCGTCATCGCCTTCCAACAGCACCGTGTAAAATGCCGTGATACTGCCGGTATGCGTGTTGCCCGGCCGCTCCAGAAGACGCGGCAGCGCGTCAAACACCGAAGCGGGGTAGCCCCGTCTGGCCGGCGCTTCGCCCGCGGCCAGGGCCACATCCCGCAGCGCGCGGGCAAAGCGGGTCAAGGAATCCAGGAACAGCACCACCCGCTTGCCTTGATCGCGAAAGTATTCCGCCACCGTCGTCGCCACCAGCGCGGCGTTGCATCGCTCCAGGGAGGCGTAGTTAGACGTGGCATACACCAGCACGCATTGATGTCGGTGGGGAGAGAGGCGTAATGCCTCGGCGAATTCGGTCACCTCGCGACCCCGCTCCCCCACCAGGCCGATAACGAACACCTCAGCGTCGGCTTGGGCAATCAGCTGATGCATAAGCAGGGTTTTGCCGCAGCCGGCGGAGGAAAAAATGCCCACGCGTTGACCGATACCGCAGGTCAGCAGCCCATCAAGCGCGCGAATGCCGGTGATAAGGGGTTGCCGCACTCCCGCGCGCTGACGATAGTCCGGCGCGGGCGCATCAATGGCGCGCAGTTCGACGGCGCCGGCCTGTTGCGGCGCCGCCGCCAGGCGCTCACTCAGCCGGCCCGAGGGCAGGATGACGGTACCGAGCAGCGTGTCGCCTACCGCCACCCGCAGCGGGCCGCCGGTTGGGATGGAGCAGCATCTCCCGCGACAGGCCATGAGCTGCGCCGATAAGGCTGAGCACCGTCCGCTCGCGGTGAAACCCCAGCACCTGCGCATGGGCAATCACTTCGCGCGAGCGCCAATGACGGCGGATCTCGTAAATCTCGCCTACTGCCACCTCCGGCAGCGCCGCCTCAATAATAGGCCCCGACAGACGCAGGGGAAGCGCCTGCCGTCGCAGCATTCTCAGCGGCCGTTCCATTTAACGTAACGCCTTAGTGAAACGTTCCAAACGCTCGAAGAAGCCGCTTAACGCGCTGGTGAAATTTTATTTGTTCTCCAGATACCAAGGCAGCAGCAGCGCCTTAAGCTCAAGATAACTTTCATTTTCAGCCAGTGAAAAATGACCGCCGCGAATATACTCCGTGCCTTCAAGCAACTCTTTTAATAACTTATACGAACATTGCTCAAGAATAGTGTCCTGATATTCCGCAATGCGCGACCACAGCCAGATATCGTCATCGCTGCTGCTGATATAAATACTTGGCATGTCATTAAAATCCAGCGCAATCGTGGAATGACTGTTGAAATTACCCAGTAAACTGGGATCGCAGCCGCTGTCCAGCAGCGCCTCACGTACCAATGCCGCAATATCAACGTACATGTCGTATTCCTCTTGGTTTAAATTGTTTTGATCACATTTACGGTTACGCTGTCTGTTAATTCACCGAATGACAGCACTTCCAAATCGCGAAAACGATGTTGAATAAGTGATTTGATAAAACGTCGGATATCCGCCGCCGCCAGCAGGACAATATCGCGCTGGGCGATTGGTAGATTTTCCAGGGCGGTGGTAAATAACGCCATCAATTCTTCCGACACCTGCGGACCGAGATTCAGGAAAGTGCCCGCCGACGTGGTATGGATGCTGGCGCGAAGCGTTTCCTCCACCTCCGGCGACAGCATGACCACCCGCAGCAGGTTATCGGCGGCGAATTGGTGGCAGATATAGCGCACCAGCGCACAGCGTACGTGTTCCACCAGCGCGGACACATATTTTTCCCGCGGCGCCCACAGGGCCATCGCCTCCATACTCAGCTTCAAATGACGAATGGAAATGCGCTCCATCAGCAGCCGCTGCAGCTCGGCTGATGCGCTGCACCGTAGCGTGGCGCAACACTTCCTTTAGCAGATCGGGCGCATGGCCTTCCATTTGATCCAGCAAGTGCTTGGTTTCCTGCACGCCAAAAAATTCGTTGACGTGGTGAGTCAGCATCACCGCGAAGCAGTGATAAAGTTCATCCACCGCCGGCCGCAGCACGCAACCCGCGGCAAGCAGCTTCTCCCGGTCGTCCGGCGACGCCCACACCGCCTCCTGTTCCTGATGCAATGTCACGCCGGGCGGACAGGGCCGGTCGCCGGGTATGCTGCGCCGCAGCATGTCGAAGTGGACGATGAAGGTGTCGGCGCGGATTTCATTAAGCAGTACCCCCACCGTCCGATCGTCCGTATGTTCGCAGAGGCGTAGCATCAAAGGCGGCAACGTGACGCCAAAGTCGATGAGGAACTGGCCGCGCAGCCGTTCGCATAATTACTCTTTTTCCAGCCGGGCGTAATTGGCGCGCGACACCTGCAGGGTCACCGCCAGCGCCTCAGGCATCATCCGATCCGGATAGCCGCCGGCCGGCTGGCCGTCCCCTCTTCCGGCGCGCAGCGTCATGCCGCCGGCATAGTCCGTGGGCGCGGGCAGTGGGACGGCGCGGGTTTGCCGCTGGCGCATCAGCAGCAATGTACCGAGCGCCATGGCCAGCATAACGAACACCGGCAGCGGGAAGCCGGGCAGCATGCCGATGGATAGCGCCCGCACGGCGGTGACAAGCAGCACGAAGGGGTTTCCCAGCAATTGCTGCATGATATTACGGCCCAGATTATCACCATCGCCGTTGACCCGGGTGACGATGAGACCCGCGCTAATCGAGATCAGTAGCGCCGGGATCTGGCCGACCAGTCCGTCGCCGATGGTCAATAGAGTAAACGTGGACAACGCCTGGGACAGATCCATGTGATGCTGGTTCATGCCCACCGCGATGCCGCCGATAAAGTTGACGAAGGCGACGATAATGCTGGCGATCGCATCGCCCTTAATAAACTTCATCGCGCCGTCAAACGCGCCGTAGAGCTGACTTTCACGTTCCAGCACGCTGCGCCGCTCGCGGGTACCTTCGGCGTCGATCACGCCGCCGCGCAGGTCGGCGTCAATACTCATCTGCTTGCCGGGCATACCGTCCAAACAAAAGCGCGCGGCCACCTCGGCGACACGCTTAGAGCCTTTGGTGATGACGATGAACTGAACCACGGTCACGATGGCAAAAATGACAAACCCCACCACCAGGTTATCGCCGATGACAAACTGGCCGAAGGTGGCGATGATCTCGCCAGCGTCGGCGTCGGCGTCGGCGTCGGCGTCGGTCAGGATAAGCCGGCTGGTGCTTATCGTCAGCACCAGCCTGAACAGGGTCGTTATTAACAGCACCGCCGGAAACGTCGAAAAGCTCAAAATGCGATCGATATAAAACGCCCCCATGAATACCAGCATGGCGATGACAATATTCAGGCCGATAAGAAAACCCACCAGATAGGTCTGAAGTTGAATTATAATCATGACAATGATTATTATCACCAATACCAGAATCAATAATTCATGACGGGAATGAATGTGGTTTAAAAATCGATTAAGCACGTGAATGATCCATTTCGTTCAGCCAGATAGATATCAAGCAAGGACGCGACGTCCGCCGCCCGTTATTCCCGTCGAGCGGCGACGCGTTAACCGCATTAGCACCGGGCCGCCCGCTCGATCCCAACAGCATTGTTATTTTGTAAGCGCCCCGTGGAGGACGTCTTGAATTATTGGTGGGTTTGTTGTATGGCCCGGTAAGAATATGTTCCACTACGATGCCTAGTGAACCCGCATCCTATAAGGGACGGCTGTCAGATCATGGATAATCCGG
>NZ_JBLKSS010000017.1:0-18826 GCF_047607725.1 Sodalis sp. (in: enterobacteria)
CATCGCCGGATTATCCATGATCTGACAGCCGTCCCTTATAGGATGCGGGTTCACTAGGCATCGTAGTGGAACATATTCTTACCGGGCCATACAACAAACCCACCAATAATTCAAGACGTCCTCCACGGGGCGCTTACGTCTGAAGTCCCTGTAACCCTTTAATCCAAATCAATAAGCCTCGGCATCGTCCGGGGCTTTTTTTCGCCTGCGCACCGAAAGCACATCTAAAACCACCGAACCTGAACCTATGGAATGAGCCTTTGAGGGCGTCAGTTTGTGCTGGCGAGCCTTCGGTGGGCTGACGTTCTATTTCGGCAAAGGTTCATTTCATAGAAAAGGTAAACGCAATGGAAGCATTAACGTTTAAAAATCACTCCGTGGTGCCGTTTGACAATGGTAACGGGAAAATCTGGTTTACTGCTGAACACCTTGCTGATTTGCTTGAGTACAAGGATGTAAAACAGGTAAACAAGATTTTTCACCGCCATAAGGATGAATTTACCGAGAATATGACGACCAAAGTGACGGTCTCGGATAAATCAATGACTTACGGAGGACTTTCAAAAGAGGTTCGCCTATTTTCTCCTCGCGGTACTCACCTCATTGGCATGGTGTCACGCACACCAGTAGCCAAAGACCTTCGTATCTGGTTGTTGGATTTGTCTGAAAAAGAATCAGGTATTGAAGTAGGTTGCCTTGAAGTTGGCAATCTCACTCAACTGGCAGGACAAAAGCTCCACGATGTGATAGCGGCATTTGGCAAAAAGTCATTTAAGCATCGCGGACAAAAAGGCAGTGGGTTACTCGCCCAACGCAAACGCGACATCAAGACGATTAAGGACGTGACCAAACTGGTATTGCAACTGACTCAGATAGCGATCCCAGATTTGGGCGACTTTCCCGATGCTGACGAGGATCCGGAAGCAGCATGAAAGACTACACGCCATTCATTGAAATGCATGTGGTCGCCGAACTGGTGAAACAGGGCTATGAGCAATCGGTCGCCCTGAAGGGCGCAGACAGGGCCCTAGACCATTATCGCCGGAGTGCTTCCGTCAGCGCCAAGGGCAAGATGTTTGACGACTGCCTGCATATTGCCAAGGTGTGGGCAAGCAAGTACCAGCCAAAGACAAAAAATCGATAAGCCTCGCATCTCGCGGGGCTTTTTATTGTGCGCCAACGCTCGGCGCAATCCCTCCATAGAGCCTTTCAGGATAAGCCTTGAGGACAATCAGCAGTGGTCTGATGAACCCTCTATGGGCTGGTTGTTCCTGAGCGCCAGGGCTTATCACTAAAAGGAAATCATTGATGAAAAATGATGTCACTACGTTCAGCAATCATGAACAGGATAACATTCTTACTCAGCACAAGCAGGAAGCGCGTATTGACTCCCGCTTGTTTGCGCAGTGCGTTGGCATTAAGCACAAAAAGCTTTATGAGCTTATCCAAAAACATAAAGTTGAACTACGCAAGTTAGGCACGCTTCCGTTTCAAACGGAGACGTGCGCACATGCTACCGGGGGCACAAAGCTTAAGTACGCGCTAATAAACGAAAATCAGTTTGACTACCTTTGCCGTTTGGTTCGTGGCCGCGATGCTGAAGCCATGAAACGTTTCAAGCTGGACGTCACCAAAGCCCTTGCTAAACGCCGTGCCGCCGAACCCATCTGCCGCGAGTATCTGCCGGGCTATCACGAAAGTCGTGATGGTCTGAAAGCGTTGGGGGCACAGCGTCATCATTACATCAATTTGGCTCGTGCGGAAAATCGTGCAGCAGGTCTAGGGACAGGGGAGCGTCCGACAGCCGGGGAACAACAGCTTGGCGTGCTCATATGCATGCAGAAAATAGAGCAAGCAGCGTTTGATGAAGCCATCCGTCAGGGCAAATCACCCACAGACGCTGTACGCGATGTCGCGCACCGTATGGAGATGTTTGCATCGCTGATGTCACCGCAGGGAATGTTGCAATGACAAAGCATGAAAAGCAGCAACTGGAAACGGTATGCCGCTATCTGAATGATGGCTTCGCTGATTTGGGCTGTGGTCGGATTTCGTTTGGAGTTGCCAGTGTGGAGCAGGCCAAAATCCTTCTCGATGTTTTATTGGTGCTGGATAATCGCAAATCAAAGCAGGATAAGTGATGCGCTGGAAACTTCTCACGCTCGGTGTGATGTTGCTGACGCTTACCGCTCTCGCCATAGTGGTTAGACTCCAGTACGTCGACATCACTCGCCTGAAGCAGGCCAATCAGTCGATGGTCGCCGAGCGTGACGCCGCCCACGCACAGTTTACGCACTATGAACAGGCGGTAGCGCTGTTCAACCAGATAGTCGGAGCGACACAGGATGCACATCAGCAGGCGATGCAGGATTTCCAGCCCCGTATCATCCAGATACGTGAGGCCATTACGCCTGAGCGCTGTGCTCGTCTGCCTGTGCCTGCCGGTGCTGTTAACCGGCTGCGTGCGCACGCAGACAAGATATCTGCCCATCCCGCTCACGCCGATACCGGCCACACTACTCGATGACTGTCCACTGCCGGTTATCCCAGAGCACATGACGTGGGGCGACAGTGTGATACTCAATGAGAAGCTGCTGCTGGCACTGGAGATGTGCAATCAGGAGAAAGCCGCACTGAGAAAAATTGAGGAAATGAGAAAATGAAATCGTCGGGATTAACGACAGGCCAAGCCATTACGGTGCTTACTGGCCTAATGATATTTATGCTCAGCGTGGGGTTAGGCTTTTCCTGGCTGCTTTTGTGGGCGTGGAACTTACTGGCTTCGTCTACGGGTTGGATGCTAATTCCTGTGAATTGGGGAACCGTCTTCGCTGCCATGATTATTTTATGGTCTATTCGCCAGATGGTTAAGCGCGATAAGTGAAGGTTCACATCGCCGCACTGATATGCCTACGACGCGCGGAGGGTGAGTAAAAGGTACTCTCGAGGGGGACCCCTTACCACGAGGCGGCGCCCCCGCGGGAAACGGCTCATTTTTGGGTTTCCGCTCCAAACGGTCAAACGGCCAAATGCAACCTAGCCCTTTGGTTAATATATATCGGAAATGCGTCATTTGNNTYTYAKNASAACMAAMYSASCNAAKAAWWCARNGAYRTCMNCMACKRSKYGCYTRNTTAAATTYCACACTAAGTATCACAGAGCTTTCAGCGGCGATTGGTAGAGACAGAAAAACAGTAGCAGCGATGGTCCGCTCGTTGCCCCTTGCCGAGGGGAGCAGCAAGACCCGTAAATATTATCGTGTGCAGGATCTTTTGATGTCGCTTAGCGCACCCCAGGAAATAGATGTCAGTGCTATGACACCAGCAGAGCGACGAGCGCATTGGCAGGCTGAAAATGAACGTCTGAAGTATCAGCAAGAAATGGGGCAGTTGCTACCAGCACATGAAGTTAAACGTGAGTTTTCTTCAATAGCAAAAGCGGTTGTCCAAGTGCTTGAAACTTTAACAGATATTTTGGATCGCGATTGTGCGTTGTCCCCAACCGTGATAGAACAAGTCCAGGAGACCATTAATGATTTGCGGGACAATATCACGATGCGCGTCAGAGAAGATGATACTTCTATATCGGAGGAGCCGTCGGAGGAATAACCCGCTTGAAACAGGTAACCGCAAAAACGCTTAAAATAGACTCAGGGGACTTGTTTGCGGCACCTCGTCGAATGCCTGTAGCTGATGCAGTGACGAGTTACATGCGCGTGCCGGTAGGCGCTGGTAATTCTGTTCCTTGGGATCCCCGCGTCGCTCCTTATATTGTTGAGCCAATGAATTGCCTGACATCCCGTCAGTATGATGCAGTGGTTTTTGTTGGGCCGGCGAGAACGGGGAAAACCATCGGTTTAATTGACGGCTGGGTGGTTTACAACATTGTTTGCGATCCGTCCGATATTATGATCGTTCAGATGACGCAAGACAAGGCGCAGGAACATTCTAAAAAAAGATTGGCAAGAACATTTCGCTGTAGTCCGGAGGTCGTGAAACGTTTAAGTCCCCTTCGTAACGACAACAATRTCTATGACCGTTTTTTNCTCTCTGGCAGTTATCTAAAACTGGGCTGGCCCTCCATTAACGTGATGTCCTCCTCAGATTTTAAATGCGTGGCACTCACCGATTATGACCGCTTCCCCGCCGACATTGATGGCGAAGGGGATGCRTTTTCTCTGGCCTCCAAGCGAACAACGACCTTCATGTCGTCAGGAATGACGTTGGTCGAAAGCTCGCCAGGACGAGAAATCACCGATGTCAAATGGCACCGAGAGTTTCCCCATCAGGCCCCGCCCACGACCGGCATTCTGTCGCTCTACAACCGGGGTGAKCGGCGTCGCTGGTACTGGCCCTGCCCGCATTGCGGCGAGTTTTTTCAGCCCGCCATGGACACGATGACCGGCTATCGTGATATCGCCGACYCGGTGCAGGCGAGCGAGGCGGCACATCTGTGTTGTYCCCATKGCCAGGGGCGGATTGACGCGACGCAGAAGCGCGAACTGAACAACCGAGGCGTCTGGCTGATTGAAGGCCAGAAGATTGATCGGCACGGCAACCGCTCGGGGGTGCCTCGACGTTCACGCATTGCATCCTTCTGGATGGAAGGGCCGGCGGCGGCCTATCAGACCTGGGCGCAGCTGGTTTACAAGCTGTTGACCTCCGAGCAGGAGTATGCACGTACCGGCAGCGAGGAAACCCTGAAAGCAGTCATCAATACCGACTGGGGACTGCCCTATCTGCCGCGTCGCTCGCAGGAGCAACTGCAAGGCGAGGTGCTGATGGCACGTGCCGAGCCGCTGGGCAAACGCAAGGTACCGACGGGGGTGCGTTTTCTGGTGGCGACCGTGGATGTGCAGGGGGCCCGTCAGCGTCGCTTTGTGGTGCAGGTCACGGGATACGGCGCACAGGGGNAACGCTGGGTGATAGACCGCTTCTCGCTCCGTCATGCGCCACGCGCAGATGAGCAGGGGGAAAGCCTGCCGATTAACCCGGCGGYCTATGTGGAAGACTGGRCGCTGTTACGTACCGATGTGCTGGRGAAAACCTACCCGTTGAGCGCCRCGCCACAGACGTGCATGGGCATTCTGGCCCTGGCGGTGGACTCCGGCGGTGAAGACGGGGTCACCGACAATGCCTACCATTTTTGGCGGCAATGTCGGCGTGATGGCCTTGGGCGGCGGGTATATCTGTTCAAGGGCGACAGCCTGACGCGGGGAAAACTGATTTCCAGCAGCTACCCGGATAACACGGAACGCTCAGAGCGCCAGGCACGGGCGCGGGGCGATGTGCCGCTATATCTGTTGCAGACTAATGCGCTTAAGGACCGGGTGGCCGCCGCACTGGAGCGCGACACGCCGGGGCCGAACTATGTGCATTTCCCCGACTGGCTGCCGGCAACGTTTTATGACGAGTTGACCTATGAAGAGCGCGGGCCGGATGGCAAATGGACTAAACCGGGGCGCGGCAACAACGAAGCCTTTGACCTTTTGGTTTATGTCTAGGCGCTGGTGATATTGCACTGCTATGAAGAGATTGACTGGGCTAAACCGCCCGCCTGGGCGCGTTTGCCAGATGAAACGCCGCCGCCCGCGCCGGTCAAGGTCCCTGAAAAAACGGAAGGAGGCGAGCGCCCCTTGAAAACCGAAAAACGGAAAATGCCGTCGGCCTGGAGCGGCGGGGGAGGATGGTTATGACGCAGGCACGTTTAACGCGACTACTGGAGAAGTATTACGACGCGGAAAAGGCGGTGCTGATGGGCAAATCCGTGATGATGAACGGGCAATCGATGACCCTGGAAAACCTGAGCGAAATCCGCCGCGGGCGGCAGGAAATCGAAAGCCGTCTGGCCCAGCTGGGCGGCAGTGGCACGCGTTCACGTTATTCACTGGCGAGGTTTCGATGAATGTACTGGATAACCTGATAGGCGCGGTATCACCGGGCTGGAAAGCGGCCCGACTACGCTCGCGGGCAACGATACAGGCATACGAGGCCGTGATGTCGACCCGGACGCATAAAGTGCAACGGGAAACGCGGACGGCGAACCAACTGAGCCAGTTTGGCGGACGTTCGCTACGTGAGCAGGCGCGCTTTCTGGACATGAATCACGATGTGGTGACTGGGGCGCTGGACAAGCTGGAAGAGCGCATTATCGGGGCAAAGGGCATTATCGTTGAGCCKCAGCCATTAAYCCGTGCMGGTGTGCTGGACAAGGCGCTGGCCGATGAAATTCACCAGCACTGGGTACAATGGTCTGTCTCACCGGACGTGACCGGTCAGTATACCCGCCCGGTGCTTGAGCGTTTGCTGCGGCGTACCTGGCTGCGCGACGGTGAGGTCTTTGCCCGCGTATTTGTGGCGAATGGTGCGGGGCTCAAGCGTGAAAACGGGGTGCCATTCTGGATCCAGGCGCTGGAGCCGGATTTTGTCCCCGATAACCTGTCGGCTCCGGAGCAGGGGGTGGTTCAGGGCATCCGCCTTGATGCGTGGAAGCGTCCCGTRRGCTACACCCTGTACCGCAGTCTGCCGTCTGAAGGTCTCGYCGCCGGATTGTACGATGATGTGGACGCTGCGCAGATGTTACACCTGAAATTTACCCGYCGTCTGCATYAGGTGCGCGGGGTGTCGTTGCTCGCAGGCGTCATCATTCGGCTGGCCGATCTGAAAGATTATGAAGCGTCAGAGCGGATAGCGGCACGTATCGCGGCGTCGCTGGGGATGTACGTCGTCAAAGGGGATGCGTTCAACTACGACGATAAGGCGGATGAGGCCCCGCGGGAGCTGGATATCGAGCCCGGTATGCTGTTTGACGGCCTGCGCCCCGGCGAGAAGGTCGGCATGGTGAAATCTGACCTGCCCAACAGCAACCTCGAATCGTTTCGTATGGGGCAGCTACGGGCGGTAGCCGCGGGGACGCGGGGACGCGGGGACGCGGGGACGCGGGGCAGTTTTTCCTCGATTGCCCGTAGCTATGACGGCACTTACAGTGCCCAGCGCCAGGAGTTGGTGGAGGCGCAGGAAGGGTACGGTATTTTGCAGGACACGTTTATCGCCCAGGTGACCCGCCCGCTCTACCGTCGCTGGCTGGATGTGGTGATATCGACGGGCATGATCCCCTTACCGGCAGACATTGACCGGCAAACCCTGTTTAACGCGGTCTACAGCGGCCCGGTCATGCCCTGGATTGATCGTAAGCGCCCCTTGGAGGACGTCTTGAATTATTGGTGGGTTTGTTGTATGAGACAGTAAACTTACGTTACACACTTATGCTCATTGCATTTTCACATTGTATTGATTTTAATAATTTTTATTTCCATCCCGGTTTGAGTGATATGAAATTAGTGGTTCTGAAGTTTGTGATAGTGTCCATTAAAATTTAAGTGGACACTATCATCGCCGGATTATCCATGATCTGACAGTCGTCCCTTATAGGATGCGGGTTCACTAGGCATCGTAGTGGAACATATTCTTACCGGGCCATACAACAAACCCACCAATAATTCAAGACGTCCTCCACGGGGCGTTTACCATCTAACCACGTTACTAAAAGATACGTGGTGCGTGCCACTTTGACTTGCGCACGTCTGAAGGACTTGTCCAGCGGCACCACCCAAATGACTTCCCGCTTGCCAATATCTGACTGCTGTACGCTTCACGGAGACCTACAATATTTTTGTAGGYCGTRTGGTATGCCCAGCAGAAACCGCATAGCACAAGGGCTGGAGAGATTTTGTGCAGCGATGTGTGAGCTTGGTAGGCACGAACCCCCGGTGTGCATTCTCTCGGTGGCTGACACATCGTCCCTATTGTGGAGTTGGGATATTGCTGCATACGGGGTGTGCATGGCGTCAGAGTAGGATGAGTTAGCGATGCGATGTGCTTGGCTGTTTTTGCCGTGCAGGTCTTGTGCGTAGATAGTGATTAATTCATTTACCATAAACATAACTCATATTTGTACCTAAACGTGTACATATTTTAGATCTATACAAATAATAAATTTAATATCAATAAGTTATTGTTTCTCGAGTATCCTGGTACAGGATATGCAGCCAGGGGGTTTGCGGGGGGATGATAAGGTTCCATACGGCTCCGGGTGAACCCGGCGGCGTTACCGCAGGGGAGAGGTTGCGGGTTATTGATGAGTGACCACGATAAGGCGGATGGCGTCCAGACGCCAGCTGGCCTTATCAAGATGCTTGAGCACCTGGCGGCGGTTTTCCGCCCCCGCCTCCAGTTCGTCGTCGCGGATAGCCGGGTTGACCGCCCGCCGCGCCTGCAAACGGCTCAGTTCGGCGCCGAGGCGCTGGTCCGCCTGCGCCCGGGCGTCGTCAATCAGCGCGCGGGCCTGTTGCGCCACCAGGGGTTCGCCGTGCATGAGCATCCCATGCACCTCTTGCTGCACCGCGCCGACCAGTTTGCTGGCGGTATGGCGCTTCACGGCATTGAGTTGGCGGTTAAATTGCTCAAATTCTACCTGCGGCGCCAAGTTGGTGCCGTTTTTATCCAGCAGCAGGCGCAGCGGGGTGGCGGGCAAGAAGCGGTTAAGCTGCAATTTGCGCGGCACCTACGACTCCACGACATAAATGAGCTCCAATAACAGGGTACCGACCGGCAGCGCCTTGTTTTTCAGCATCGACAGCGTGCTGCTGCCGCTTTCGCTCGAGAGCACCAAATCCAGGCCGTTACGGATAATCGGGTGTTCCCAACTGATAAACTGCGTTTCTTCGCGCACCAGCGCCTGGTCGTGATTGAAGGTGATGGTGCAGCCCTCTTCCGGCATGCCCGGGAAGTCCGGTACCAGCATATGATCCGACGGTTTAAGGACGATGAGATTATCGCTGCGGTCCTCCTGGGCAATCCCGATGATATCGAACAGATTCAGAGCGAAATTCACCAGTTGGCTGTCGTTATCCTGCTCGGTGAGGGTCTGCGCCAGGGCCCGCGCCGGCTCGCCACCGTTGGAGTGCAGCTCAAGCAGGCGGTCGCGGCCCAGCTCCATTTACGCTTTCAACGCATCGTGACGGGCGCGGCAATCGTGAAGAAACGCCGTAAAACCGGTCAGCGCGCCTGGCTCCGCCAGATAGCCTAGCAAGGTCTGATACGCTTCATCATACAGGGCGCGGCCGGTGGGACAGGTATGCTCGAACGCATCCAGCCCTTCATGGTACCAGCGCAGCAGCACCGCCTGCGCCGACTGTTCCATATAGGGGACATGAATCTGGATCTCCCGACTCTGGCCAATGCGGTCCAGACGGCCGATGCGCTGCTCAAGCAGATCCGGATTGAAGGTCAGGTCGAACATCACCATTTGGCTGGCGAATTGGAAATTGCGCCCCTCGGAGCCGATTTCCGAGCACAACAGCACCTGCGCGCCGCTTCCTCCGAGGCGAAATAGGCCGCGGCGCGGATGCCTTCCCGTTCGCGCAACACCTGCTCCAGCTACAGCGCAGGGCCGGCATGGGCGCAAATCACCAGCACTTTCTCCTGGCGCTGGTCGAGCAGGAAGTCGACCAGCCACTGCACGCGCGGGTCGAAGTTCCACCAGGTGGTGTTTTGTCCCTCAAACTGCTGAAAGATGTGTTCCGGGTACAGCCTATGACGCGCGCGTTCATCCGGCGCCTGCTTGCTGCCCATAATGCCGGCCACCTTCAAGGCGGTCTGGTATTGCGCGGGCAGCGGCAGGGCGTGGGCGTGCAGCCGGCGCGCCGGAAAACCTTTCACGCCCTGACGGGTATTGCGGAACATGACCCGGCTGGTGCCGTGGCTGTCCATCAGCATGGCCCTCAACCGGCGGCGATGTGCACTTGATGGGGGATAAGGCTGGCGCGGATGCCGCGCAGGCCGTTCCACGCCGCGCGAAATTGCTTGCTGTAAAATTTGCGCGCGCGGTAGCTCAGCGCGAAACGGTCCATGCGGTCAATTTGGCCGGCAAACAGGCGGTCCTGCGGTTTGCTGAAGGTCAGCTTGCTGTTGAGCAGCACTTCGCGCAGCGCGCAGTGGGTTTCGCCGTTATCCAGACGGGTACCGATATAGGTCAGCAGCCCCTCTTTTTCCTCGACGGCGTCGATAAGCAGCTGCCAGCCTTCGTGGCTGGTCACTGTATCGCCGGGATTGAACATCACCCGCGTAATCGGGGCGTCGCTGCGGGCGTACAGGCGGTTTTCACCGCTGGCGGAAAACAACAGGGTCACCATCCGTGCCTCCTGGGCGACGACGGTGCCCAGTCCCAGCTCGTTTTCAGTATCGCTTATCCAGCGTTGACCTAGCGTAAAAGGCATAAATTCTCGGCTCAGTGTTGTATTGGGCTAAATTACCGGCAATAGCGCGGCTGGCCGTGGTAGGCGCGGGCCTGAAGTACACGGCGTAAGTCGGGGTCAGGGGTTAAAATTACGCGTTGAGGCGCTATGGTAATGGATGGCGACGGCGACGTCACCTGTCAATCGCCCCGCCAATCAAAACAATCCCATTTGACCTGATATAAGGGTAGCAAAATCATCCTGCATAAAGGGCAGGATCGCGTCCGCCACCGGCTGCAGTTGCTTGCTGAGGTAATGATCGTAATCCGGCGGGTTGTGGCGGCATTCCAGCGGCTCGGGGCCGGCGGTGGTCATGATGTAGCTGATCCAGCCGCCGTTCTGGTACTGCTGCGTGCGCTGGTGGCGCAGGTTATAGGCATCGGCGATGCGTGCCGCACGGCCTGGGGCGGGACGTTACGCTCATATTCCCCCCGCTTGCGCCACAGCCGCTTACGATAAATCAGCCGATCGTCGAAGCTGCCGTCGAGCGTTTGACGCACGTAATCACGCCCGGACGTCTGATACGGCTGGCGGCGAAAAATACGCTCGTAGAGCTGCTGCTGGAACTGCTGAGCCAGCGGCGTCCAGTCGCTGCGGACGGTTTCCAGCCCTTTAAACACCATGCGATCCCCCTGTTCGTCCTGCACTAGCCCGGCATAGCGTTTTTTTACTGCCCAGCTCCGCGCCGCGGATGGTCGGCATCAGAAAACGGCTGAAATGCGTCTCGAATTCCAGTTCCAGGGCGCTGTCGAGATCCAGCTCTTGGCGCAGATTGTCCCGCCACCAGGCGTTGATTTTGCTCACCAGCCCCTGGCCGATGGCTACTGCCGCGTCCTGGGGGTAGGGGCGTTTAAGCCAGACGAAGGTGGAATCGGTATCGCCGTAGATGACCGGATAGCCCTCCGCCTCGATAAGCGCCCGCGTCTGATGCATGATTGTGTGGCCGCACAGCGTGATAGAGGACGCCAGCCGGTTGTCGAAAAAACGGCAGCCGGGCGCGCCCAATACGCCGTAAAAGGCGTTCATGATAATTTTCATCGCCTGGGACAGCGGCGCGTTATGCTCGCGCTTGGCGCGCTCCCGGCCCTGCCAGCGTGTCCGGGCCCTCGTCCGCCGCCAGCCCTTCAATCAAGCCAACTGGATCGATCAAAAAGGTACGGATGATGGAGGGGTAAAGGCTTTTATAGTCCAGCACCAGTACCGAATCGTACAGCCCGGGACGGGAATCCATGACGTAGCCGCCGGGGCTGGCCGGCGGCGCCACATCCCCGAGGTTGGGCGTGACATAGCCGGCGCGGTGCATGCGCGATAGATAAAGCCAGCTGAATGCCGCCACCGATCAGCCGCTGCGATCCGACGCTAGTCCGGTAACCGTCGCCCGTTCCTGCAGAAACGCCAACAGCCGGGTATGCTCGAAAATGCGTGTGACCAGTTCGCAGTCCGTCAAGTTGTAATGCGCCAGCGCCGGCGGGTCCTCGCGGTATAGGCGATCGATTTCATCCATGCGATCGTAAGGGGTGGCGATGGCCTTGCCCTCCCCGAGCAGCGTCTGCGCCACATGCTCCAAGCTAAAGGAGGAAAATTGCCAAAAGGCGGACTTTAAACCGTCAATACCGTCGATAATCAGACGGCCCGCGGCGGCGGCGTAAAAATAGCCCTGCTTGAAGCCGTGTTCGCGCCACTCCAGCGCCTCGCAGCCGCGTCCGAGGCGTAGCGACAGCCCATAACGTTCGGCGTGTTTTTGCAGCATGCACAGGTCGAACTGCACCAGGTTCCAGCCGATAATCGCGTCGGGATCGTGCCGGGCGAACCAGGCATTAAGCCGTTCGATAAGCCCTTTACGGCTGGGAACATATTCCAACTGCATCTCCGGCCGCGTAGCGGGGGGGCCGCCCGGCTCCCCCAGCATATACACCTGATGCTGGCCGCAGCCGTGCAGACCGATACAATAGAGCTCGCCGAAACGGTTGGTTTCGATATCCAGCGACACCAGTGACAACACGGGCCGGTAATCCGGCGCGGGCTTCAGCCGTGCGTTGTGTATGTGACCGTCGGTACTGGCCGTCCCGTCGAACAGCACCGGCGCGGTGATAAAACGCTCCATCAGGTAGCGTTCGGGCGGGCGGATATCTGCTTCATAAAGCGGGATGCCGGCTTCGGTCAAGATTTTCTCGGCGCGCGCCAACGTGCGGTAATGGCGGCAATAAAGCCCCTCCACCGGCCGGCGCTGAAAATCCCGCAGCGCCAGCGGCCGGAGCTGCACGTCTTCGCCGGCCAGCAGCACGCGGATGCGATCGCTGAACGCCGTCGGCACAAAAGCCACCGCCTCCTGGGGAGGGAGACTGACCTTTTGCACGCCCTGGTCCGTTGCCAGCCAAAAGTCGATGGCGCTACCGGCAGGCGTGTCCCGCCAGTGACGGGTCAGAATAAAACCCTGCCGCGGCAGGGAAGGAACGGACATGGCGTCAGGCTATCCCGTGAGAGTGAAAAAGGGCGCCGGGCGAGGAGGAGGATAAGCCTTTGGCGCAACCGGTACAGGGTAAAGTATGAATATTTATACAGTAATTGTCCAGCCAACCGGGTAAAGGGAGCATTTTGCCAAATCCGTATACAATTGATTGTTTGACGTGCCGGCGTCCGGCACCGACAATCCACTGCGGGTTTATGACAAAGAGGGGTTATGGAAGCCTTTTTTGAACACTGGGTGACGCAATCCCTGGCTTTTTCACTGTTGGCGGTCACGCTGGTGGCTTTTCTTGAATCGCTGGCGCTGGTGGGGCTACTGCTGCCGGGCACGGTCATGATGGCGACGCCCGGTGCGCTGATCGGCAGCGGAAAAATGGCGTTTTATCCCGCTTGGGGCGCCGGCATTATCGGCTGTTTGCTGGGCGATTGGATTTCGTGGTATGTCGGCCACGCTTTTAAAAAACCGCTCAAGACACTGTCGTTTTGGAAAAAACACCGCAGCATGTTGACTAAAACCGAGCACGCGCTGCACCGGCACAACATGATGACAATTCTGGTGGGCCGTTTTATCGGGCCGACCCGACAGCTGGTGCCGCTGGTGGCCGGTATGCTGGATCTCTCACCCTATAAATTCGCCTTGCCGAACATCATCGGTTGTCTGAGCTGGCCACCGGTCTATCTGCTGCCCGGCATTCTGGCGAGCGTGGCGATCAATATCCCGCCGGGGGAGAGCACCGGCGAGTTCCGTCTGCTGCTGCTGGCTAGCGCGCTACTGCTCTGGCTGGCCTGCTGGCTGCTGCTGCGCTGACTGGCGCCGCTGCTGACGCTGGCGGCCGTGGTGGCCATGGTTCTGCTGGTGCGCCATCCGCTGATGCCGTTGTACGCCGGCCTGCTGTGGCATGTGTTGCGGGTGTGACGGTTGGCGATCCTTAAGCCGTTTTAGCGCCGCGTTAACCCGACCCAGGCAGCAACCGGCGCGACCGCCCACCGGTTGCGCGGTATTGCGGTGCCCGCCCCGGTTTGCCGGCGAGCTTCGCGCACCGCGCTTAGCGGCCAATACCCAGTATCGCCGCCGCCGGGGACTCGCCGCTCGCCAGCGCCGCGGTGGGGCCGTCATAATAAATACGGCCATCCACCACCAATAGGGTGCGCGGCGCCAGCCGCAGGGCATCATCCAGGTTATGCGATACCATCAAAAGCGTTAGACGGCGCGTCGCGCAAACGTCATTGAGCAATCTCACCATCTCGGCGCGCAGGGCCGGATCCAGCGCGGAAAACGGCTCATCGAGCAGGAGAATCTGCTGCTGACGCACCAGACAGCGGGCCAGCGCGGTGCGTTGACGCTGGCCGCCGGAGATCGCCGCCGGCAGCCGGTCCAGCACGTTTTCCAGCCCGACCTGCCGCGCCGCTTCCTCTAATTGGATGCGCTGCGCGGGCGTCAAACGCAGGCCGAGATGCAGGCCAAGCCCGATATTTTCCGCCACGGTTAGGTGCGCAAACAGGTTGTTTTCCTGAAACAGCATCGATACCGGCCGCCGCGCCGGCGGCGTTTGGTGATGGAGCACGCCGTCCAGCCACAGACTGCCGCTGTGCGGCGTCAGGAAGCCGGCAATCAAGTTCAGCAGCGTGCTTTTGCCGGCGCCGCTCGGGCCCAGTACCGCCACCTTTTCGCCGGCGTCGAGATGGACATCGAAGCGCATGGGTAAATGGCGGTAAAGCCAGGTCACGTTATCGAGCGTTATCATGGGACCCCGACAAGGTTTCAAACAAGCTAAACAGCAGCAGGCAGAGCAGCAGCAATAGCAGCGCGGTCACTGCGCCATCCTGGCTGCGATAGGCGCCTATCTGCTGATAGAGATAAAGCGGCAAGGTGCGGAAATCCTCGCTGCCGAAAAGGGCAATCACGCCAAAATCCCCCAGCGATAAGATGCTGGCGAAGGCCAGAGCGCGCCCCGCCGGCTGACGCAGCGCGCGCAATTCCACCAGACGTAACCGGTTAAGGCCGCGGAGGTCTAGCGCCAGACACAGTTGACGGTAGCGTTCGGCCACGTCCTGCATTGGACTTTCCAATACCTTCAGCGCATAGGGAATGGCCATGAGCGCATTGGCCAGGATAACCACCGGCGCGGGTGAGGCGGGCAGTCCGCCGCTGTCCATTGCCAGCAGAAAAAAACCCGTCGCCAGCACAATGCCGGGCATCGCCAGGATCACCATGCCGCTCAGATCCAATAGCTGGGCGCACAGTCGGCGCTGGCGCAGACGCAACTCGCGGCTGCTCCAGAGCAGCATACCGGTGAGCAGCAGACACAGCAGGCCGGCGCACAGCGCGATAGACAGCGAGGTGAACACCGCCCGCCACAGTGCGGTTTGAGTTAACACCGTCAGCAGGCTGCCGCTCAGACCGCCAATGACCACCGCCAGCAGCGGCGGCACCAGTAACAGCAGCGCGGCCAGAATAATCAGGCCGTCGCACACCATCCTGCCCGGCGCCGCCTGGCGATCGCGCCAGCGAGCGTGCTGGGTATGGCCTACCGGCAGCGCCCCGGCCAGGCGCTGGCTCAACATTACCAACCCAAGGCAGCAGACCATTTGAATGAGTGCCAATAGGGTGGCGCGGCCGATATCAAAGTCATAGCTGAGGGCCTGATAAATCGCCAACTCGATCGTCGTCGCCCGCGGGCCGCCGCCCAGCGCTAGCACGGTGGCGAAACTGGCGAAACACAACATGAAAATCAGCGCGGCCGCAGGCAGTAGCTGACGGCGTAAGTAGGGCCATTCGACCAGGCGGAAAAATGGCCCGGCGGACATGCCCAACTGCGCCGCCAGTTGTCGCTGCTCAACAGGGATGCTCTTCAGCGCCTGCAGTAATAATCGCGTCGCCAGCGGCAGGTTGAAAAAGACGTGCGCCAGCAGGATACCGCTCAGGCCGTAGGGGGAGAACCTATATTCCACATGCAGACCGCGGCACAGTTGCGCCAGCCAGCCCTGCTGGCCAAACACGCTCATAATGCCAAAGACGCCCACGAGCACCGGCAGCACCAGCGTCATACCGCAAAAACGCAGCAGCAGCGCGCGGCCGGGAAACCGCCGGCGGTAGAGGGCCCGGGCCAGCGCCACGGCCGGCAGAGTGGAGCACAGCGCCGATAGCAGCGCCTGGGTAAAGGTAAAGGACACCACATGCCATAGATAGCTGTCCGCCAGCAGCGGTCGCCAGGGATGCGCGGGCGCGTGGCGCCACAGGGCGCTGAAGGCGGCAATGGCGATAATGGCAATTACTGACGCCGCCGCGACGCCGGGCCATAACCAGCCGGGAAAACCGGCGCTGCGGCCCGTCATCGGGACGGCAAGGGCAGGGGAGGTCGCGGGGTGGTCGCCGCGCGGCCCGCGCCGGATTCGCTGCGCCAGCCGCGCGCCCCCCCACTGCTCACGAGCGTCGCTTCGACGGCGGGCGGCGGACATTAGCGGCTGACGGCCTGCTGCCAGCGGCTGACCCATCCGGCGCGCCCGGCGGCCACCTGCTGCGGTGTGAAACTCAATGTCCGTTGCGCGGGGGCAGCGAAGCCGGCCGGCAGCGGGGTATTCGTCACCGGATACATCCAGTTGCCGGTGGGAATAGTCTGCTGAAACGTCGGCGTGAGGATAAATTGCATAAAGCGATGGGCAAGTGCCGGCTGTTTGCTGGCCGCGAGTTGCCCGGCCACTTCTACCTGCTGGTAGTGCCCTTCGCTGAAGGCCACCGCCACGTACTGATTTTTCTTCTCTTCGATAATATGGTACGCCGGCGAGGTGGTATAGCTGAGCACCATGTCCGCTTCCCCTTTCAGGAACAGACCATAGGCTTCGCTCCAGCCTTTGGTCACGGTAACGGTTTTCGCGGCAAGTTTTCCCCAGGCCGCCGGCGCGCCGGCGCCATAGACTTTCTGCACCCACAGCAGCAGCCCCAGCCCAGGAGTGCTGGTGCGCGGATCTTCATAGATGATTTTTAATGATGCGGGGCCGTCCACCAGCTCATGCAGGCTGCGGGGCGGATTTTTGAGTTTGGTCTGGTCATAGACAAACGCGAAATAACCGTAGTCGTAGGGAAGGAAAGTGTCGTCATGCCAGCCGCCGGGCAGCGTAAGCGCGTCGGTAGCGACCCGATGGGGGGCGAACAGGCCGGTATCGTGCGCCGCCTGCAGCAGGTTGTTGTCCAGACCCAGCACGATGTCCGCCCGGCTGTTGTTGCCTTCCAGACGTAAGCGGTTCAATAGCGCCCCCCCGTCTTCCAGCGCGACGAACTTCAGTTCGCAGCCGCACTCCTTCTCAAACGCCGTTTTTATCGCCGGCCCCGGTCCCCATTCGGAAGAAAACGAGTCATAGGTATACACCGTCAGGGTAGGTTTGGCCCACGCCTGCGCGGCGGCGGCCAGTAACAGACAGAACAACCATTTTTTCAACACCTTGCACTCCTGAGATAAGGGTGGCAAAGGTCTTTGAGGCAGAAGCGCACTCTCAAATCCCTTCGCCGGTATTAACCGGATCAGGTTCGACGGGTCTTCTCTCAGCTGACTCCTGCCGCGGCGGGCGGCGGGAATGGGCACCCCGTTGAGAACGGCATTAATTGTAAACGCTTACGAGTCTGGTTAACAGTAAATCCCGCCTTTGGCGCCGGAAATACGGAAAACAAAGGAAACGGTAGCCAGGGCGCCGGTAGCCTGAGCGTAGCTAGGGTGCCGGCGGCGCGAACCAGGCCGATTTGAAATCGAACCAGCCCAGGGTGTTCATCCGGATCCCGCGCATGCTACGGCTGCCCTGCAGGCTGAGCCAATTGTGGTACAGCGGATGAAACCAATGTTCGTCAACCAGCGACCGGCACCATTCCGCCATCGGCAATTGGCGATGGCGCCAGCGTTCGGCCGCGTCGTGCAGCGTCGGCGGCAGGCAACGATGCAGCAGCGGTATTTCATACAGGGTGGCAAACAGCGAAAACGCCAGCGGCCGCGAGAAATTGGCGCTGCCTAGCCAAATATCCACGGTGGCGTCGCCTTGATACCATTGGTCATATTCCACCGCGTTGATGTCCAACTGAATGGATTGCGCCGCCAATAGCGCGGTCAGCGCGGCAGCAAGCACGTCGAATTCCGAATGGTTGCGATACAAGGTGAGGGTCAGTCGGGTCAGCTCTGGTGGTTTAGCCGCCGGCGGTTCATGACGGCGATGGTGCCAGCGCGGCAACAGTCCGTAGGCCGGCGACCAGAAATGCTGGCTTGCGGGCGGGGTATAGGGCAACAGCGCCAGAGGGTTGAGGTAGTCGCAGAGCCAGCGGCGTATCTCCGGGCGTTGCATCAGCGGCGAGCGCTGGTCGTAAAGCAAAAAGTAACATCCCTCTTCCTGACGTATCTCCGCGGCAGCGTCGCTGCTGGCGTCTTCTCCCGGCGGCATAGCCACGTTTGTGGGGTGGCAAGCATTTCTTGCAGATTCCGACGTATCCGATCATCTGTTCCGGGTAAGCGTACGCCCAGCACCGTATTGACAGTTATTCAGCAGGGATGGTGAGGTTCCACGGCAGGAGCTCTTTGATTTTGTTGATGGGATGATCCGCGATAATTGCCAGCACATGGCGCAGATACGCTTCCGGCTCCACGCCGTTCAGTTTGCAACTGCCGATCAGCGTATACATCAGCGCCGCCCGGTCGCCGCCGCTATCCGAACCGAAGAACAGATAGTTCTTGCGACCCAGGCTTATAACCCGCAGCGTGTTTTCAGCGATATTATTGTCGATCTCCGCCCAGCCATCTCCGGCGTAGTAGCACAACGCACGCCAGTGGTTCATCAGGTAGTTGAACGCCTTTGCCGTATCGGCCTGGCGCGACAGCGTGGTGAGTTTTTCCCGGACCCAACTCTCCAGACCAACAAGTATTGGTCGGGATCGTGCTTCGCGCACCTATTGTCGTTCCTCTGCCGGGCGCCCCCGGATATCGGCTTCGATCGCGTACAGCTCACCGATCCGGCGCAGGGCCTCGGTAGTGGTCGGCGACGGATGGCGCACATGGATATCATGGATTTTACGCCGGGCGTGGGCCATGC
>NZ_JBLKSS010000018.1:0-18758 GCF_047607725.1 Sodalis sp. (in: enterobacteria)
GATCGGACAGAATCGGAATCGCTGATCGGGCGACCGGAATCAGTGATCGGATGAAATCAGAATCAGTGATCGGGCGTGACCGGAATCAGTGATCGGGTGAAATCGGAATCAGTGATCGGACGTGACCGGAACCAGCACCATCGCGCTCATTAACGATCCGCGGTTGCTTATTGCCGATGAACCGACATCAGCGCTGGATTCCGCCATGCGCGACCAGGTTCTCAGCCTGATTGAAAAACTGGTGGCGGAACGCAACATGGGCCTGCTGCTGAATAAGCCACGACCTGCAGCAGGTCGCCCAGCATTGCGAACGGGTCATGGTCATGTATCGCGGCGAACTGCTCGACCAATTACCGGCCGGCGAACTGGCGAACGCAACGCATCCCTATACGCGCACGCTGTGGTCGTGCCGCCCCTCCAAGGCGACCCGCGGTCAACCTTTGCCGGTATTGGACCGCGCCGTGTTGAGAGAAACGAAATGAGTGAGCCCATAATTCGGTTACAGCAGTTGAGCGTCGCGCATCAGCAGGGTTACAGCCGGCGCACCGTCGTGCAGGGCATTAACCTGACCGTGGCCGCAGGCGAATGTTTTGGGCTGGTGGGGCCATCGGGATGCGGCAAATCCTCCCTGTTATGGGTACTGGCGGGGCTGAACCCCCACTGGCAGGGCCAAATGCGCCTACTGGGACGCGATCTTGCGCCGGGCCGGCCCTTCACCGGCGTGCTGCGGCGCGAAGTGCAGATGGTATTCCTGGACCCGTATTCATATCCTTGCATCCGAAGCATAAATTGATGCGGACATTGGCTGAACCATTGAAGCTGCTGAAAGAACACGACATCGGCGACAAAATTCTCGCCGGATTTCGCCAGGTCGGGCTGGACGCAACGCTGGTTGACCGTTATCCCCATCAGCTATGGCGGTCAGCGCCAGCGCGTGGCGATCGTGCGCGCGCTGCTGCTGCGTCCGCGTCTGCTACTGCTTGATGAACCGACTTCCGCGCTGGATATGTCCGTACAGGCGGAGATCCTCAATTTGCTTAACGATCTGAAGCAGCGCGGCGATTTAACCCTGGTGCTGGTCAGTCACGATCGCGACGTGATCGATCACATGTGCGACCGTGCGGCAACCATGGCGCAAGAGGTCATTGTCGACGGCGGCGATTAACGCAGCGCGGGAAGCCGATGCAGCGTCTCACCCGCTGCCGGCCCCGCTTGCCCCACACGCCGCGTCCGTTACGGCAGCCACCGAACGTCCCCCCGTCTGTGTTATGTGATGCTCCCAAGCGCTCGCGCCCAAACAGACTACCGCCTCATTATCTCGCAGCGATGATTAATCTCGCCGGCAGGGTGTGACTTCCGTTGCCGCCTTTTTTCTCGCGGTACCATGAGGCCACATCAAATTCTGCTCGGGCGGTTGCAGATGACTGACGACGCCCTAGCGACGAATAAAAAAGAGGGCGGATAACAAAAAAAGCGTTTCAACCCACCACAAAAATTATTTTTGTCGATAGTTAGGGCCCCTGCAGGCGTCATCGGCTTTATTTTACGTATAAGGAAAATGTTATGCGTGGATGAAAAAAAGCCCGGACTGTCCGGGCAACATAAGAGCGAAGGAGGATGGTACAGTGATTTTACCGGAGAATATCACTTGCGCCATGAAGTGTAATGAGTGCTGTTTACCAATACCCCACGACGATTGAAATAACGCTTAAGATAAATATTCCCACCTCAGCCGCCAAGGGGGGTTAATCGTGTTTTTTTGATAACCTATTGTGGTAAATTTCAACGCTGAAAATCGCGGAATACCTCATTTCACAACCCGCCATGAACAGCATGTTAAAGCAGGAGACATTCTCGATTCAGCCAAAGGCACGTGGCCTTATCGGACGCTGCCAGCGCGCAATAAATTAGACCTTTGCCCGAGAATTAATCTCTTTGATTAAATTGGAAGTCATATGATGGATAGCATGATTTAATGTATTATTTAATCACCCTACGGACAATTAACTAACAATTTAATGATAAAAAAACGCAGTGCTCGCCTTGCCCAAAATAATGCCAATAGGCTGGGCTATTTATATTAGCATTTTGATTACACGCCAGACATCGGTTGTTCACCTTAATCATGAGTGCGCCGAATAAAACCTGGCATCGAACCTTGATAAAATACCGCCGCGGCGTCACATTGTTAAGCGGGCTGATTAACGGGACTCGCCAACGGCCGGTGAAGATTGGTCAAATCACGTGAAATTCGGCTTAACCCGGTTAAAGAGGCTGTTATTACCTTAGTCAAGCATGCGACGGCCGCGGGATGAGGGTGCTCACTTTGGCAAAAGCGGTCAATGTGCCGGGGTGGGCATGACCGCGGCTTGGCTATCCCCTTCACGGCCGGCCGCTGCCTCGGCAATCATCCCAACCGGTGGGGCCCCCCGCGGTCAGTTACCGGCCGTACTGCGCGTCGGAGACCGGCTCCAACCAGGTTACCGGGCTGCCGTTTAACGCTTCGGCTATCGCGAGATACGTCATGGCGGTGTCAGGCGTTGCACCGTGCCAATGTTTCACCTCCGGCGGGATCCACACCCTGTCGCCCTGGCTTATGACGTGGATCGCCTCCCCGGCGCACTGTATCCAGCCCTGCCCCTGCGTCACAATCAGCGTCTGGCTCAGTGGATGGGTATGCCATGCCGTCCTGGCGCCGGGCTCAAAGGTGACCGTTGCGCCCCCAACGCGGGCCGGCGCCGCGGCCTGAAAAGGGGAGTCGACTAGGACCCGGCCGGTGAAATAGGTGTCAGACCCGACGGCGGAGGGGGTTGAGGCATCATGGATGATGTGCATTGCGGGTTCTCCTGCAAGATTCGCGATGTCACTAAGCGTATCAGCCCCCCGGCGCACCGATTAGCGGCAAAAAGACGATTGGCGTTATGAATCTTATTCATCAATCAACGCGCTATAATGATCAAAATGACACTATGTACAAAGCATGATTGTAAGCGCCCCGTGGAGGACGTCTTGAATTATTGGTGGGTTTGTTGTATTAGACAGTAAACCTACGTTACACGCTTCTGCTCATTGCATTTTCACATTATATTGATTTTATAACTTTTATTTCCATACCGGTTTGAGTGATATGAAATTAGTGGTTCTGAAGTTTGTGATAGTGTCCATTAAAATTTAAGTGGACACTATCATCGCCGGATTATCCATGATCTGACAGCCGTCCCTTATAGGATGCGGGTTCACTAGGCATCGTAGTGGAACATATTCTTACCGGGCTATACAACAAACCCATCAATAATTCAAGACGTCCTCCACGGGGCGCTTACAGCGAACACGTGATCGAATATCACTGGAATGGGTGATCGGAAAATATCGGAATAACTGATCGAATGTCGCCGGAACAGATGATCGGATACGTCGGAATCTGCACTTTGTCCGATTGACGCCAAAGCGGATGCGAAAACAGAGGGTGTGGCCGCGTGAAATGTTGGGGTGGTGTCGGCGATGTGACGGCCGAGACCGCCTAAACGGTCTTGCCATAAAATACCCACGGCCAAAAGCGTCGCCGGTCCGTCTTGGCGCGCCCATCCGGCGCGACCGAGTAACGGAGTTGACGCTTTAGGGAGTTACGCCTCCAGTAGTCCTTGGGCCAGATAATGATCCTTGTCGGGGACGCCGGGCAACACAAAAAAATAGCCGCCGCCGACGGGCTGGATATACTCTTCCAGCGCCTCACCGTTCAGGCGACGCTGAACGGTGAGAAATCCCTGTTCGAGATCGTGCTGATAGCTCACAAATAATAGCCCCATGTCCAGCTGGCCGGCGTTGGAAATCCCCAACGAGTAGCTGTAACCGCGACGCAGCATGGTACTGGCCACATCTTCCGGTCGACGGGGGTTGGCCAGGCGGATATGGGCGTCCAGCGGAATAATGGCCCCTTGAGGGTCTTGCTGGAAATTGGGCACATCATGCTCTTTTTTCATACCCAGCGGCGCTCCGGTGCGCTTATCGCGGCCGAAAATTTGCTGCTGCTCGTGCAGCGGGGTGCGATCCCAAAATTCCACGCGAAAACGGATAATACGCACCGCCTGGTAACTGCCGCCATAGGTCCAGGCCGGTTCGCCCGGCGGCTTGCCGACCCAAATCACTTTATCCATCAGAGGCCCATCGGCCGTAGAAGGATTGGCGGTGCCATCCTTGAACCCCAGCAAGTTGATGGGCGTCTCACGCCCTTTACTGCGCGCGGCGTGCGAGGAGATAAACCCTTCTCGCTTCCAACGTACACTGAGCAGATCCGGCGTATGTTTGATAACATCCCGCAGCGCGTGGATCACCGTATCGCTGTTGTTGGCGCAGATCTGCAGCAAAAGATCGCCGTGGCACAGCGCGCCGTCAAGCGCATCATTGGGAAAACGGCGCATCACCTGCAAACGCCGCGGTTTAAGTGCCGTCAGGCCAAAGCGCTGATCGAACAGCGAATCCCCCACCGAGACCGTGATCGTCAGATTATCAGGATAAATCGACGCGCCGAGTATGCCGGAATCCATGGGCGGTAACCGTTCATTCACCGCCGGCGCCTCCCCGCCGGTGGTGAGAAACGCGATACGCGCGGTCAGCAGCCGGAACAAGTGCTCGAGATCCTGGCGGTTGTCCGCCAGCACATCAAACGCGACCAGCATCATCGCCGCCTGTTGGGGCGTCACGATACCCGCCTGATGCAGGCCGAAGCACGGGTGCCGTTCCCAACGCTCATCCGGCGACAGCGTTCCCGGCGACGCGCCCTCTGCGGCCTGCGGCACATTGACCGCCTGCTCACCGGCACCCGCCTTCAGCGCCAGCGCGCCGCCGGCGGCGCCCAGACCGAGTAATAAACGCCGCCGGGTGGCGGACGGTGTCCCGTCTCGGCGGGCTGACTTCTTGTGACTGCGACGCATAGCCCTAATTGTCCTAGTCAAGCCCCAGCACGCCGCGCAACTGCGCGAGGTCTTCCGCCAGCGTGGTGATCGGCCCCTTCAACGCATTGCGATCGGCATCGGTCAGTTTTTCATAGGATTCAAACCCTTGCGCTGTACGGTATTTTGCCAGCACCGTGTCGACTTTGCTGAAATTGCCGTCAATTTTGCTCAGTAACGGCGCGTTGGCTTTGGTCAACAGCGGGCGCAGCAGATTGACAATCTTTTGCGCGCCGTCGATATTGGCCTGGAAGTCCCAAAGGTCGGTGCGGCTGTAGCGATCTTCTTCGCCGCTGATTTTGCTCGAAGCCACTTCCTCAATCAAACCGGCGGCCCCGCCGACGACTTTACTGGGCGGGAAGGTCAGTGCGCCGATGCGTTTTTGCAACTCCAGCACATCGCGGTACAGCTTATCGGTGAAGGGCGTCATCGCATCGGTGGTTTTATCGGCGAACAGCGTTTTTTCCAGCCGGTGGAAGCCGGTAAATTTCGGGTCGGCGGCCTTTTGCTCGTAATCATCCTCCCGCGCGTCGATACTCTCGTCCAGATCGGAGAACAGCTCGGCGATGGGTTCGATACGCTCATAATGTTGGCGGGTTGGCGCATACAAACGCTGGGCGGTCGCCAAATCACCGCGGTTAATCGCCTCGGTGAATGCCTTGGTGCCCTTGACCAGTTCCGCGACCTCGCCGATGACATAGACCTTATAGTCGGCGATGGGACCTACCAGCGCCATGGCATCCGGCTGCGTGGCGCTCTGGCTGCCGTCGGCGGTGACCGTCAGCTTACCGCGGGGATTACTTAACAGCCCGCAGGTCATGTCATACTCCCCCGGCTCCAGGTTGGCGGTCATTTTTTGGGTAAAGCCCGGCGCGATATTTTCGCGCTCCTCCACCACCATCACCCCTTTCAATATTTCCCATTCCAGCCCTTTTTGGCTGGTATTATGGACCACGAAACGGGTTTTCCCCGCGTTGACGGTCAAGGCCATCGGCTCACATTGTTTATCGTTGACGGTGATCTTGACTTCCGGGATATCCGCCGCTCGCGCGGGCAGGCTAGCTGTCGTGAATACCGGCAGAGCGAACAGCATCGCAGGCGCCAGGCGACGGCCAAAACGTTGTTGGGTAGACATATAACATTATCCTGATGTTTTGAGACTGATGAAAATTTCTTATTTGGCGAGCGTCGCCGCCCGAGAGTGCCGGGACGGCAAGAAAAACAAAATCAGCGCTGGTACCAGATAAAACAAATATACCGCAACCTCGCTGACCGTCGGCGTTTCCTGGTAGCCTAACAGGCCCTCCAAGAGCGTGCCGAAGAGCGTATGCGTCGAGAGCACCTGACTCCAATCAAAGGCGATGGATTGATAACCGTTCCACAGCCCGGCTTCATGGAACGCGCGGATCACGCCGGCGGCAAGCCCGGCGGCGACAAACAAAATAAACACGCTGGTCCATTTAAAAAAGGCCGCCAGCGGCAGCCGGATACCGGTCCAGTACATCACCATGCCCAGCGCGGTGGCGCAGGCCAAGCCCAGCACCGCGCCGATCGGCGCGGCGATGCCCACATCCTGGCTGAAAGCCGCCAGCAAGAAGAACACCGACTCCAAACCCTCACGCGCCACGGCAAAAAATACCATGCCGGTCAGCGCCCATCCCTGACGCTGGGATTGTGCCAATGCCTGGTCCACCGCCACTTCCAGCTGATTTTTTACCGAACGGGACATTTTGCGCATCCACAATACCATCCAGGTCAATACGGCGACGACGATAACCGCCACGATGCCCTCGAACAACTCCTGTTCCTTTTGCGGAAATTCACCGGTGGTGGCGTTAATCGCCAGCCCCAGCGCCAGGCACAACAGCGCCGCGGTGATAGCGCCGAGCCACACCCTTGCCAACCATTGACCGCGTCCGGTTTTTTTCAAGTAACCCGCGATGAGGCTAACAATCAGCGCCGCTTCAAGCCCTTCCCTGAACATGATAAGAAACGGTACAAACATGATTTATCCTCATCCGCCTCCAGGGCAGACCATTGTAAATAAACGTTAATAATAACGATATTGATTATCATTACCTAGCAAGAAAAACAAGGTGCTCGCCGGTAAAATTGCAACTTTGCTGACGAGCTCAACCCCTACGGAAAGTAAGGAAAAAGAGCGGAAATGGCGGCGAAGGCGGCCGCTACGCGAGCCGGAGGCGTCTATCAGTCCAGCGAGGGTCGCACTTTGCTCTTGCGCGGACGGCTGGCGTACAGATAGCAAAACAGCGTGACGCTGCTGCAAACCGCCATGGAAAGCACCATCGGCCAGGCGCTATCGAACGTCGCCAGCGACAGCAAAGCGCCGATGACAGCCCCGACGCCGAAGCGCAGCGTGCCCGCCAGCGACGACGCCGTGCCGGCCATATGCGGAAAATCTTCCAAAATCACCGCCATCCCGTTCGAGGTCACCATAGCCACACAGCCTACAAATAGCGCCACGCCAACCACCAGCGGAATGAAACCGAGATGCAGCGCCAGCACCCCTATCATCCAAAGACCGGTGCCAAACTGGATCGCCAGCCCCAGCCGGAACATGCTTTGCGCCCCGAAACGCGCGACAAAGCGGCTATTGGTAAGTGTCAGGATGAACAAGAACACGACGTTGAGCACAAAGTAATAGCCGAAGTTCTGCGGCGACACGCCGTTGAGGTCAATATAGACAAACGGCACGGCGCTGAGAAAGGAAAACATGCCGGCGAACGAGAAACCGCTGGCCAGCATGTAACTGAAAACCCGCTTGTGGCGAAACAGCGAGCCGAAATTACCGATGGTGGTGCTGAGGCGAAACTTTTGCCGCCGTTCGCGCGGCAGCGTTTCGCGAATAAAAACCAGCACCAATATCGKCGCCACCAGCGCCACCAGCGCCGCCAGGCCGATAGTCCAGAAAATCGTGTGCAGCTTAATAGCACCAGCAGGCGCATATAAATCAGCATCTCGACCGATTGCGACAGCGCGCACGCGGCCGCAGCCAGCGCAAAGCAGAATGTGCCGAACATAATGACCGGTTTGCGGCCGAGACAGTCAGCCATCGAACCATAGAACAGCTGGCCGATAGCGAAACCGAGCACATAGGCGCTCAACGTCATCTGCACGCTGCCGGCGCTGACGCCATACTCTGCCGCGATAATCGGCAACGCGGGCAGATACATATCGATAGCGAGCGGCATTAACATGGACAACAGTCCCAGTATCACCACAATACCGATATGTTTTTTACGTTCGGGATGCACTCTCCATACTCCTTTCATCAGCCTGATTCAGTGTTTTAATGATTCAATCCGTCGGCAGACCCACACTGGTGACCTCTTCGGCGGTCAGCGCGCGGTATTCCCCCGGCTGAAGATGCTCATCCAGCACAATGGCGCCGATTCGCTCGCGATGCAGCGCTACCACGTGATTACCAAGCGCGGCGAACATGCGTTTCACTTGGTGATAGCGGCCCTCGCTGAGGGTCAGACGGACCTGCAGCGGCGAAAGCGCTTCCAAACGGGCGGGACGGGTAGGCAGCTTTTCGCCGCGCAGCATTATCCCGGCGGCGAAACGCTCGGCGGTCTCCTCCGCCAGCGGCTGTTCCAGCGTCACTAAATAGTCTTTTTCGCAATGATGCCGCGGCGACGTTAGCCGGTGCGACCATTGCCCGTCATCGGTCAACAGCACCAGACCGGTGGTATCAATGTCCAGCCGGCCGGCGGCGTGCAGCTTATCCGGCACCGGTTCATCAATGAAATACAGGAGGGTGGGATGATCGGGATCGTCCGTGGAACAGACATAACCCTGGGGCTTGTGCAGCATGAAATAGCGCGCGGTCAGAATCTGCTGCAGCACGTTACCGTCAAAGCGCACCTGGTGTTCAGGCAGCAGCTGGAACGCCCCTTGCCGAATCACCTCGTCATCCACGGTGACGCGTTTGGCGCGCCGCTCGCGCACCACCAGGGCCCGGCTGATGCCCAGCTGTTGAGATAAAAATTTGTCCAGTCGCATTAACGTTGTTTTGCCTGTAATCTTGGGAAGCGCCTGGCGATAGCGGCGCCCCGCAGGGGAACCGCCGCGGCTGAAAAAAACGTCAGCCCCTCGCGCAGGCAGAACAGCCGTTGCTGTTTATGCCATGAGTATACCGGGGCTTGCCCACCGGCGCCGGCAAAAGCCTGGTCATCGCCGAGCTGGCGCGTGACCGTGTCCTGGTGTTGGCGCACGTGAAAGAGCTGGTGGCGCAAAATGCGCAAAAATACCGCGCCCTGGGGCTGGATGCGGCTATCTTCGCCGCCGGCCTGAAGCTGCGCGACAGCGCCGGCAAAATGGTTTTCGGCAGCGTACAGTCCGTTGCGCGCAATCTGGATGCGTTCACCACCCCTTTCTCGCTGCTGATCATCGATGAATGCCACCGCCTTGGGGACGACGACGACAGCCAATATCAGCAGGTGATCCGCCATCTACGCGAGGTGGATCCGGGGCTGCGCGTTCTCGGTCTTACCGCGACCCCCTACCGGTTGGGGAAGGGATGGATTTATCATTTCCATTACCACTGGAGGGTAGGCGGCGATGAGCGTTGTTTCTTTCGCGACTGCATCTTTGAACTGCCGCTGCACTACATGGTGAAAGCATGGCTATCTGGTGCCGCCCGAACGGTTGGATATGCCGGTGCGCCATTACGATTTTAGCCGCCTCTCGCCCAACGCTCTGGGCGACTATCCCGCCGTCGCCCTCAACGGCGAACTGCAGCGCCAGCGCCGCGACCGTCGAGCACGCCGGCGAAATTCTCAGCCTACTGCCGCCGGATCAGGCGGCGCTGGTCAGCGCCGAGACGCCCGCCGCCGAGCGCGATCGCCTCATTAATGCTTTCCGCGCGCAGCGCCTGCATTACCTGGTCAACGTGTTGTGGTGCTTACCACCGGTTTCGATGCGCCGCACGTTGACGTCATCGCCATCCTGCGCCCGACGGAATCGGTAAGCCTGTATCAACAGATCGTTGGCCGCGGTTTGCGCCTCTATCCCGGCAAAACCGCGTGCCTTATCTTGGATTATGCCGGGAATGGGCATGATCTCTATTCGCCGGAAGTCGGACAAACAAAACCGGCGCAGGGAGCCAACCGGTACAGGTCTTCTGTCCCGCCTGCGGTTTCGCCAATCTGTTTTGGGGCAAAACAGCCGGCGACGGCGCGGTTGTCGAACATTGTGGCCGTCGTTGCCAGGGCTGGCTCGAGGACGAAAGTGGCACGCACCAGCAGTGCGATTATCGTTTTTGTTTTAAATTGTGTCCCGATTGCGACGCCCAGAACGATATCGCCGCCCGCCGCTGCCATCATTGCCAGCGGATTTTGCTGGATCCGGACGATATGCTTAAGGCCGCGCTGCGTTTAAAAGATGCGCTGGTGCTGCGCTGCAGCGGCATGTCGCTGCGCGCGGGCCAGGATGAGAAGGGAGAATGGTTGCAGGTCACCTATTTTGATGAGGACGGCGCCGACGTCGGCGAGCGATTCCGCCTGCACACGCCGGCGCAGCGACGGCTGTTTACGCTGCGTTTTCTGCCTTTGCACCTGCGCGCCGCGGGAATGCCCTTTGCCTGGCGGTGCGCGGCGGATATCGAGGCGGCGGTGGATAAACTCCGGGCGTCGGATTTTGTCGTCGCCCGCCGGCGCGGCCATTTTTGGCAGGTGCGCGAAAAGGTCTTCGACTACCAGGGCCGCTTTCGCCGCGCCCATGAATTACGCGGCTGACCGGGTTTTGTTTGCCCCGCGCCGGTAATTCCGGTAAAATCCTGCCCGCTTACTCACAAGCACGTTTATCCTGCCTGTTTCTGGGTCGCCTGTAGCAGGTTCAATTCCAGGTTTTGAGAAAAATTATGTTAACTATCAACGCTGAAATCCGCAAAGACCAGGGTAAGGGTGAGAGCCGCCGCCTGCGTCTCGCGAACAAGTTCCCGGCTATCGTTTACGGCGGCGCTGAAGCGCCGGTGGCTATCGAGCTGGATCATGATATCGTTTTGAACACCCAGACTAAAGAAGGCTTTTACAGCGACGTTCTGGCCCTGGTCATCGACGGTAAAGAAAGCAAAGTGAAGGTACAGGCGGTGCAGCGTCATCCGTTCAAACCGAAACTGACCCATATCGACTTCGTTCGCGCTTAAGCGTACTACGTCGTGAGAAAACGCCGCATCCTGCGGCGTTTTTTTATCTCTACCGATAAACCGCCCCCTTTCAGACTGTTTTATCAGGGGAGCGCTTCGCACACGGCGCCAGCCGTGGCATTGACCACCGGGCGAATCGCCGCGGCCACCGGAGCCTCCGCACGTTAACTCGTATCGTATCTAGCTCATTCGCAACGGTTTTTTAAGTTTTTTCGCCAGCCTGCTTTCTATCTTTGCGCTTATTTTATCCACCGCCGACTCTATCATCGCCTCCCCTGCCGTTACGCCAACGGCATCAACCGTGGATTTGTCCATCATAGCCTCTGCCGCCGATTTGAACATCGAACCCACCGCATCTTGCATCGCTTCGCTTCGCTTAACGACCCTACCGCCGATTCGGCCAAGGATTCGACAAAAGCGGCGCCCATTTCTTTAACGGCTTCATAGGTCGCCACCGCGGCAAGAGCGCCAACCGTTTCCGCAGCCGGTTCCAAAGCCACCTCGGCATCGGCCTCTATAACCGTACCCCCTGCCTGATCCCGGATCCAACCCGCATCGGCTTGGATATCCTTTCGCGCTGCCGATGTCATTTCCCCCTCCGCGACGGCTCGGATATCCGCTTGCCCCGCCGATGTCATGACCTCATCCGCACCGGCGTGTGCAACCGTTTCCGCTGGTGTTTCCATGACCCTCCCCTCGCCTATTTCTGCGCCAAGATCTTCTTCCGAGGAGATATCGGCGCTACCGTTAACCTGTTACATTTCAGTGGGCATGTCAGTGTGCTTTTTTCTGTTCAACAGGTAGTAGGCGCTTCCTACTACCCCCACCGTGCCAGCAGCGCTGCCGCCGGCTTCCTTAAGGGTAGAAGGAAGGGTTTGATTTTTTTCAGCCTCGATTTTGACCTTCTCCTCACAGGGCGTAACATAGTTAGCGATGAATTCCTGATTAGCTTTATCCATTAAAGATGGAGTATTATTTTTGCTATCCATCCCCGCCGGAGAGGAAGTGAGCGTATAGTGTTTATTCGCAATCGACAGCGCCATAATGCCAGGATAGCCCTGATTCACTAATGTCTTGTAATGAGGCGCTTTGTCCAGCTTAACATACGCTTTGATGGCGTCTTTAATCTCGTCGAGTATGAGATTTAATTTCTTTTCATTCAACCTAAGAACATGACTGTTTTTACTTAACTCCTCTTCCACCACTGCAACCGCCACCTCTTGCTGTTACTCATAGGGTTTACTGATTTTTCTCAATAATGTCTGGAATTTCTTTTCAGAATGGGCAATCGTATAGCAAATCCGAAACGACTGATAGGCATTTGACGCCTCATTGATTGCGTCATTGCGTAACTCCTCGGCGAAACTTTTCAATTTCTGTACGTATCGAGATGATAAACCGTCTTTTTTAATATGAATTTCGTGCTTATTGAGATCGTGTTTTGCCGACCGGGCGGACTCAAGAAAATCTTCGGCCTGTTTACAGGTCCGTTTTGCGACAATCAACAGCCCATAAGATACATTGGCTATCTTTTCATTTTTAATAGCCGCTATTGAATAATACAAGGTGTTCAGAGCGTTGACGGCTTTAGAATAGGATTTTTCCGCCACTTTCAAGATTAATGTGTCATACACGCGTTTATGTAGACCCGTATCCGCCGACCGTTTCGTTCTGAGGTTACCCAGAGACAACCCTCTCCGATCACACTGAGAGACGTTGCTTTGCACGGGAAGATAAAGCCCGGGCGAAGGGGCAGCCGTCGCTCCCTGTGATCCATTATGAGTCAGCGCGGTTGAACCCATGGCCACATTGGCAGCCGTATGATTCAGGTTGCCAATGACATGGGTTGAGTGGAGAAACGATAGGAATGTTATCAGGTTTGCGATTTTACTTTGCTTTAACCTAGGGGGGCCGGCATTCATGTCATTTCTGGCATTGATTAGGCCGAAAATTCTTTGGCCAGCGGCGTTATTATCCCCTGCCGGGCTCGGAAGTAAAATCCGGTCTCTGCGTTTCTCGGCAAATGTTTTTTTATTTTTATCATGACGAACGTTATAATATTTACCGACTACGTTTTTTTGCAATGCTACAGATGATATGGGCATCATAAACCTCCTGTTCTATTTAGGTTCCATTCTGCATTCGGTTAAAATATAGCGCGGAACATCTGGTGGATGATATTACACAAAGAGGGATATTAAATTCTGGCAAAACATTCATCTAAAAAATAAGACCAAAGATTATGACATCGCCAGACATTTCTTGAAATTCATTATTAAAGTCGCAAGGGCTACGTTAATGTTATTTTTCCAGAAAGGTAGCATAGCGTCAGTCAGCATTGCAACAAAAACGCCCCCGCCAGAAAGGGGTTAAGGATAGACTTTTGTGCATAAGGCAATTTCACGCCAATAATTGACGCCACCCCTAACGACCAGACGTGTGAAAATACCCACCTTAAAGCACCACGAAATATTTGACGGTGGTTTAACGTTTATATGCGTTAGTTGCCGTTACGCCGGCGGGTCAGTTGATCGCGCAAATTCGGCGGTGTTCCTTTTATGGTCAAGGTGTCCGTCGCGGCATCCCTGAATATACGCTCGCCGAGCAATTGTGCATCGAAATTCAGGGTAACCCCACCGCCGCTGCCGGCATATTTGGTTAGCTGGCGCAGCGTGCCGCGATCGGCCGGGAACGTTTCCTCCAGCGCATAGCCCTGTTCGCTAGAGAAAGCCTGAAAGGTCTTTTCACCCACCGGCGCAAGGGCCACGGAAAGCTCCGCCAGCGCGATCTCTTCGCCGGCCTGCAACTGCTCTTTACAGTAACTATGTACCTGCTGGCGAACATCTTGCCGTTGGTGGTTATCGAGATGCGCCTCGGTACAATAATCATCCACCGCCTGCAGCAGACCACGGTTTTGCACCTTGGTGTCCAACCCCTCGACTGCTGCGAGAAAGTCCATAAAGAAATCCGAGACTTTACGTCCGACGCGCCCTTTCAAAAACGTCAAATAGCGTGCCGAGTCCGGCTGGGTTTCCCATTCGGTCAAATCGATGCGCGCCACAATATCGGCGTGATGGATATCCAGATAGTGGGTACTGCTGATATCCAGCTGTTCATTCACCCGCATACTTTGGCAGGTGCCGAGTACCGCAATAATGAGATACTCCACCGCCAGATAACGATATTGGCAAAACAGTACGATCCCCCCTTCGGCAAAAGGGTATTTCGCCAACTCATCGCGCAGTCGCCCCGTCGCGGCGCGGCTGAAGCCGAGAAAGTCTTCATTCCCCCGGCGGCAGCCGCGTACCGCATCCACCAGTTCGCTCTGCGGCGTAAAGACACCATAAGCCTTGCTTTTGGCGCTATAGACGCGGTGCAGTTCGGCCATCATGTCTTGCACCGCCGGCGAAACCTCAAGCGGTGATTCGCGCAGCACCAGTTCCAGCGTCTGTTCATCACGCTTAATTATTTGATGCAGGGCAATCTGGTCAATATCCAGACTCATGATCTATTCTCCATTCTGGTCAGGTGCGTATTCAAACACCGAATAGCCCGCCGCTGCAACTCTGTTGCCGCCGCCGCGAACTGAACCTGAAACGCTAGTAAGCGCCCCGTGGAGGACGTCTTGAATTATTGGTGGGTTTGTTGTATGAGACAGTAAACCTAAGTTGCACGCTTATGCTCATTGTATTGATTTTAATAACTTTTATTTCCATCCCGGTTTGAGTGATATGAAATTAGTGGTTCTGAAGTTTGTGATAGTGTCCATTAAAATTTAAGTGGACACTATCATCGCCGGATTATCCATGATCTGACAGCCGTCCCTTATAGGATGCGGGTTCACTAGGCATCGTAGTGGAACATATTCTTACCGGGCCATACAACAAACCCACCAATAATTCAAGACGTCCTCCACGGAGCGCTTACAAACGCTAAGAGGGTTAGAAACGATAAAAGTGCGGAAAAAGGGGAGTTGATACGGTAAGATACCGGACTTTGACAGGCCACATAGATGATATTATGCCACAAGCATCCCGTTACAGTGACGAACAGATAGAGGTCCTGCTTGCAGAGCTGGCAGCGGTACTGGAAAAATATCGTACGCCGACCGATCTCGCGCTGATGGTCCTGGGGAATATGGCTACCCATGTGATTAGCACCGGAGATGCGCGGCACGCTGGTAAAATCGTTCACCGACGCCCTGCATGCCTCGGTGCCGTTTCCCGATACGCATTAAGCACAAGCCAAGACAGAGCTATGGTGACAAATAGTCAGCGCTACCGTGACAAAGTATCCCAAATGATCAGTTGGGGTCACTGGTTCGCCCTTTTCAATATCCTGCTCAGCTTGGGGCTTGGCAGTCGCTATTTGTTTATCGCGGACTGGCCCGGCTCGCTGGCGGGCCGGCTGTATGCGTTTGCCAGCTGGCTTGGCCATTTCAGCTTTCTCGGCTTCACGCTGTACCTGCTGGTGGTGTTTCCCCTCACCTTCGTGGTGATGTCGCAGCGGCTGTTGCGCTTTCTGTCCGCCATCATCGCCACCGCGGGGTTGACGCTGCTGCTGGTGGATACCGAAGTTTTTACCCGTTTTCATCAGCATTTGAATCCCATGGTCTGGGAGTTAGTGATAAACCCGGATCAGACAGAGCTGGCCCGCGACTGGCAATTGATGTTTATCGGTATTCCGGTAATCTTCCTGGTGGAGATGCTGTTTGGCACCTGGAGCTGGCAAAAACTGCGCAGCCTTAATCGCTATCGCATCGGTAAACCCATTAGTGCCCTCTTTATCGGCGCCTTTTGCGCCTCTCATGTGGCTTATATTTGGGCCGACGCGAATTTTTACCGCCCCATCACGATGCAGCGCACCAATTTGCCGCTGTCCTATCCGATGACCGCGCGCCGTTTTCTGGAACGCCATGGCCTGCTTGACGCCCAGGACTTCGAGCGGCGGCTGGTCCAGCAGGGCAACACGGAATCGGCGGCGGTGGAATATCCCTTGAGTCCGATAAGCTTTAACGACAAGGGCAGCGGCCTCAATCTGCTCATTATTACCACCGGCATGCTGCGTAATGACACCCTCGACCAGCAAATGCCGGCCCTTAAGCGCTTCGCCCAACAAAACATCCGCTTCACGCAGCACTTCAGCACCGGCAATCAGGTGGACACGGGGCTATTCGGGCTGTTCTACGGCATTTCTGCTTCTTATTTGGACGGTATTCTGGCGACGCACAAATCGTCGGTGCTGTTGGACGCTCTCAATAAACAGGGCTATCAGCTCAGCCTGTTCCCCTCCGACGGCTTTCGCGATCCGCTCTACCGCCAGGCGTTGTTAGCCGACTTTACGCTCCCTGAACCCGTCAAGCAGAGCGACGCGCAAACCGCCAGACAATGGCAGCAATGGCGAGAGAGCTACAGCGGCACTTCGCCCTGGTTTTCTTATGTTTCGTTCAACGGCACCAGCGTCAGCGACAGCTTGGCGAACACGCCGAATATCACACGCCGCTATCAGCAAGGGGCGCAGCGTCTGGATAATAGCCTGGCGCAAATGCTGGACACATTGCGCGATCTCGGCGATTTGGACAACACCGTGGTCATTATCACCGCCGCCACCGGGCTGGAATTGAACGACGACGGCCGCGTGCGGCGCAAGAGCGGCACCCGTTTCAACCGCGCGCAGTTGCAAGTGCCGCTGGTGATCCATTGGCCCGGCACGCCGGCGCAGGTGGTGACGAAACTCACGAATCACAACGACGTGACCGTGACGCTTATGCAACGTCTGCTGCATGTCAGCAACCGCGCCAGCGACTATGCACAGGGCGAGGATCTTTTCGCCCCGCGCCGCCGTAATGATTGGGTGCTGAGCGCGGATAGACATCAGTTGGCCATCACCACCTCAAACGAAACGTTATTGCTGGACAATAACGGCAGTTATCGCACCTTTGACGTCAACGGCAAGGAGCTGCCCCAGCAAAAACCGCAGCTGACGCTGCTATTGCAGGTGCTAACCAATGAAAAATGCTTTATTGCCAACTAAACGCTTAAAACTAAAGCAGTCGTTAGGGTCGGCTATTGCATTCATAGCTGCGTTGTAATACATAAAAACTATAAATATCAATATATTAACCACCATTGCCGTTCAAAAATAGGCGACAAAACACAACAATACACGACATTTTTATCAATAAATTACCGCTCATTTCGACCTGCCGACTACGCCAAAATCGCCCAAATTTGATCGCCGAACTCCCCACATTTGACGAAGGAAATCCCATGCGCTATAGTCGCTTTCAGGTGCTGAACACACCCTAGAAGCGGATACCGCGCCCGAAAGTAATGCGGTTTTTTTACGTCCATAGATTGTTATGGTCGGGTAGCGAGTAGCGATAAAATACCCTTAAAGGGAAAGCTGCTGGCCGTCTTCTAGCGGTGTTCAAGTACCCGGCCGCCCATCTAAACAATGGATAAATTGAACAATCTAGAAGGATGTAAATTATGACCAGTCAAATCAACACGAGCGCTCTGCCCGTCATTACCCACAATAACATTGTCGTTATCACTACTGAACTTCTGGTGCAGCTTTATAGAGCTGACGTCAAGCACATTCAAAATAATTATCTCCGGAATGCGGACAGATTTGTAACCGGTAAGCATTTCTTCAAGCTAGAAAATGATGAATTACGAGAAGCCAAGAACAGACCATCTTTAAGAGGGTTAGTTGGCAAAAACGCCCGTAGCCTCATCCTATGGATAGAACGCGGTGCAGCACAACACGCCAAGATGCTCGAAACCGATCAGGCATGGAAAGTGTTCGAGCAACTGGAAGATTGTTACTTTAATACTGAACGTACTAACAATCCACCACAGTACCAGCCCGAGTCTCACGAACTCTTCACCGCTAACGATACCTCCAACCTCGCCCGCCTGATTTGGCACATGAGCCATAACTTCCGCTTCAAGCAGGCATGGAGCAATGGTATCTGGTACGGCTCTGCGCGAAGTCACAGGACTTCCCTCATCCCAGCCGATGGAAGTCCGCCATATCCCGCATATCGCCCGAGAATGCGAACGCATATGGGCTGTGATTGAACGCCTGCAATCGGCTATCGTGGACGTAAAGAAGCGAACCATTCGGCAGCTTGTGCGTAAGCGGGAGAATGTCTATAGCGTGATGGGTGAAATCGATAGCTTGCTCACCGAGGCCAGCCAGAGTAACGCCTTCATGCTCACCGACAYACTAACCCGCTGGCACAAGTCCGAACTCGGCCAGTTCGCGCAGAGGMACTGACGGTCGCCCCGGCTCGTTGAGAGACCGGGGAGACACCTACTCAACTCCCATAATATTTTCTTCATCTGAAGTTCTCAACTATCTGCTTTCACGCAGAGAGCACACAAAACATCACTAATAGCTGTCTGGTGATTGGTGCTCCCTCGCTCTCCATTTGCATCAAGAGAAAAATTATTAGCTTACAGTTGCTTATCAAGTTAATTATTTTAATAATTAATAAAGTAAAATCACATTACACGTAACCTTATGAATCATAATGAATTACATGTACATAATCGATCATAAAGATCGAATTTTTTTATTCTATTATTTTTAGAATTTATGTTAGCAATAACAATCAGACGACGTTGTATCGT
>NZ_JBLKSS010000019.1:0-15604 GCF_047607725.1 Sodalis sp. (in: enterobacteria)
GTTGCAAACTGAACGGCGTGGAGCCGGAAGCGTATCTGCGCCATGTGCTGGCGATTATCGCGGATCATCCCATCAACAAAATCAAAGAGCTCCTGCCGTGGAACCTCACCATCCCTGCTGAATAACTGTCAATACGGCGCGGGGCGTACGCTTACCCTTGCAGCGCCTCATCGCCGCGGAGCTCTGGCTCTCCTTTCTTTACGCCGGCTACAACGCCGCCATGGTAGTCACGCTGACGGAAATCATGCCCGCCGAGGTGCGCGCCACCGGTTTTTCCATGGCCTACAGTTTAGCGACAGCGATCTTTGGCGGCTTTACCCCCGCCATCGCGAGTGTGCTTATCCATCAAAGCGGCGACAATACACTACCTGGCGTTTGGCTATCGCTGGCGGGCTTGCTGGGGTTAATGGCCGCGCTACTGTTGCCAAAATTATACCCGGCCGGCGCCATGAAAACGGCCTATTCATCACCGGTGATAAGAACCCTGCGCCAGAAGTAATATATACCTGAAACGCGAATAAGCCGCGCGTGAAAGGTTCGATAATCAACCATTCTAGTGACAAATTAACTAGATTACGGAACGTGATTATTTTAAGCGCCACGCGAAAAAATAGATATAATACAATCCACCGCGGGATTAAATTCCCTTTCTACATTAATGGAACCTTTTACCACTCAGTTGTTTACAGCGGGTCGTGAATTAAACTATACTGCTGTCTCTATATGTTATAAATCAAACGCATTTAGCGTTTATTTGGAAACTTTTTAGCCGCTCACCGTTTACGGCGCGGCTTTTTTCTTAGCTTGCGAGTAATAATAATTTCAGACTCACCATAATAGAGCGTTGAGTATCGGCTATCTCAGTATTATAAATCATTATTCAGCAAAGCTAATCAATTACGCTTGGCAAAATGCACACCCCCTCCCCATTACGACAAATGGAATAAGGTAAACACCTTATTAAACTAATTTCATAAAATATTCCGTATGCAGGCGCTGCAGTTCTTTTTCAGTTAGTCCAGTGCTAATTTTTAATTAGCGTGCGATCAACGCCGCAGGCCAGCAGATGGGTGGCGATGCTAAGCGTGGCCTGCCTGCGCCCTTCTTTTTTACCTTCCAGCCTGCCCTTGTCCATCCCCTCGAGCATCCCTTTGCGCATGCCTTCCATCAAACCTTCCAATCTGCCTTTTTTCATGCTCTGTAATTCGAGATAATGCGCAATATTCATCGATTCCTCACTGTCCTTATGGTTAATTTTGAGGCTAATTAATAGCGGCTCCCCAAGCACGTGATGACGTCTCTTCCCTGGGTCATCACGGACCAGCAGGATATTAATTTTCAGCCGCTTGAGTCTAACAAAAGGGGCTATGACGGGAATATGGTAGCGCTTATTACATTTATTACATGAAAAACATGTGATCCATTTTTTATTTATCATTTACCTTGTGCTTTACCTCACACGAAAGCCATGTCATTAAATGCCATTGAATAAAGTGCTGGTTTTCAGCTTATTCCTCCGGTATGCCGGATCCCCCGCGTTGGGCCGTGCCCGCGCTGCGCTATCGGCCGCCTTGCTTGGAGCCCGGCGCGCCCAGACGCACCGCCCCGTTGACCGTTCGCCGAGGGTGAACGGACTCGCGTCACCGTTACCCTGTAGAGACGGTCGGCGGCCTTCGCCAGGATCGTAGCATGACGCAATCCACGCTCGCGTTTTGCTCCGGCATGGTTTTGCTATAGAAATAATAATTTTTTCTACAATAATGTAGATGCTCTACGTTTCATCCTCTTTTTGCGTTATCGTTTACTCCATCGGAATAGTTACCAGGGGGTAAAGTGACGCATTCGGCTATTCTCATCAGCGATGCCCAAGAGGCGGATTTACTCGCCATTCGTGATATCTATGCCTGGCATGTGCAACACGGTATCGCCAGTTTCGAGACCGAGCCTCCGTCCTTGAACGATATGATGGCCCGCCATACGGCGGTTATGGCGCAGGGTCTTCCCTGGCTGGTGGCCCGGCAGGACGGTGAATTGCTGGGTTATTGTTATCTTTCCCCTTATCGTCCCCGTTACGCCTATCGTTTCACCATTGAGGATTCCGTGTACATCCATCCGGCTAAGGCCGGACGCGGGCTCGGTTCGCTGCTGTTGCGCGAGGCCATCGCCAGGGCGGAAAAAGGAGGCTGGTGCCAAATGCTGGCGGTTATCGGCAATGCGGAAAATCACGCTTCGTTTCGTTTGCATCAAAAGCTCGGCTTTCACTTTGATAGGCAAGCTTCAAGCGGTAGGCTATAAACATGGCCGGTGGGTGGATACCCTGTTGATGCAGCGCAGCTTGGGGGAAGGCCAGCAAACACCGCCCCACGATGGGTAAAACCGCGGTGAATTACGCGCCGCCCGCGGCAGGGAGGGCGCCAGGCCCCTTCGTCGCTGCATGTCAGCCCGCAGGTCCCGCTTACGCTTGGAAGCCGCCAGAGCCCCGGCGCCGACCTAGACAGGCTTGCCGCGAAGCGCACGCGAGCCCGCCGTCGGCGCGCAGGCGCTTTGAGATCTCGAACAGCAAATCGCTTTTGGTGGATGCCACGATGCGCGGACTGCTGACAAAACCGGTAACGCTCAATACGATACCCGACGGCGTCAGCTGACTGAAGGTCACCGACGGCGCGGGCGCGCTTTACACCTCCTCATGTTCGCGGTAAGCCTCCAGCAGCAGCGTGCGGACTTTCTCAGGGTCGATGTCCAGCGGGAACGTCAGCGCGATCGTGGCCACGCCTTGCGCGTTGCCCATAGTGGCATTGCGCACGTTCTGGGAAATCAGTTGGGAATTGGGCACGATTACCGTCGAGCGGTCGCCGAGCTGGATTTCGGTGGCACGCACGTTGATGCGGCGAATATCGCCCTCAATGCCGCTGATACTGATCAGATCGCCGACTTTTACCGGGCGCTCCGTCAGTAGGATCAGACCGGAAATGAAATTCTTCACGATCTCCTGTAGGCCGAAACCGATCCCCACCGACAGCGCGCTGACGATCCAGGCCAGATTGTTCCACTGAATGCCGAGAATGGACAGCGCCAGCAGGATCACCAGTACATAGCCCACGTTGCTAAACAGCGTTACCAGCGAGGAACGCATTCCCGGTTCCATCATGGTTTTCGGCAGGAAATCTTTTTCCAGCCAGCGTCTGGCCGAGCACAGGACATAGAGCGCGATAGCCAAAAAGATGAGGGCGTTGAGTACATGGGCGGGGACGATATTCAGCTTTTCAAGCCCTTTGCCGCCCCAGACTTCGAGCACCTTATGCAGCAACGCCAACGGCGTGGTGGAGCCGAAATTGCCGTTGATCAGGGCCACGGCGCCGAACACAATCAGCAGCGTTTTACCGATAGCCGCGAGCAAGATGGCCACCTGGGACAAATGGCGGTCATCGAGGTTGAACATATGTTTAATGCGCAGGCCCAGCGGCGTATTCGGCGCGAACAGACCGTCGCATAAATCGTAAGCGCCCCGTGGAGGACGTCTTGAATTATTGGTGGGTTTGTTGTATGAGACAGTAAACCTACGTTACACGCTTATGCTCATTGCATTTTAACATTGTATTGATTTTAATAACTTTTATTTCCATCCCGGTTTGAGTGATATGAAATTAGTGGTTCTGATGTTTGTGATAGTGTCCATTAAAATTTAAGTGGACACTATCATCGCCGGATTATCCATGATCTGACAGCCGTCCCTTATAGGATGCGGGTTCACTAGGCATCGTAGTGGAACATATTCTTACCGGGCCGTACAACAAATCCACCAATAATTCAAGACGTCCTCCACGGGGCGCTTACGGATAATCCACCTGGGGCAGCGCCGAGGTGGAAAGCATTTTGTAGGCGAAAAGCCCTGAAATCAGCACCGCAATCATCAATAAAATAGTGGCGACCGTGCGCTCGATAAAAAGTCTGGAAGGGTTCATTGCGCGGCGCCGTCGTGACCGCCGGTCGTCGAGGCGCGCTGCTGGTGTGGCGGCTGGTGACGCCTTCCGCCTTGCCGTTATCGCCCGTGGTACCCTTCGCCGCGCCATGACCGCCGGTCGTGCCGTCAGTTGACTCTGCGCTGCCGTTACTGCCCGTGGCGCCGCTGTCCGTTGTGCCGGTGCTGCTCTTGACGCGGGTCGCACTACCGGGCGCGCCGGTATCGTTGTCGCTGACGATCGTCACTTTCGCGCCGTTGCTCAACCGGTCAATGCCTTCTGTGACCACCCGTTCGCCCGGCGATACGCCGTTCAGAACGGCCTGCAGCACAGTGCCGAAGCTCGGTCCCGCTTTGACCTGACGGCGTTCAACGCTGTTATCCTGCTTGATGACATACACGAAATCCCCGTCGCTGCTCAGCTGCAAGGCCTGGGCGGGGATAACCGTCGCGCCCGCCAGTACATTCGTTTGCAAACGCACATTCACAGATTGATTGGGATAGAGTTTCTCATCGTGATTGGCAAACATGGCTTTAAGCTTGATGCTGCCGGTCTCGCTGTCGATTTCGTTGCTGATAAAGTTCAGCTCTCCCTGCGCCAGCTCGGTCGTGCCATCCTGATCCAGCGCGGTGGCGGGCAAGGTTTGACCGTGATGGTAAAGCCTGCAGTAGCGAGGGTAAATTGGCTTGCGGCCCGCTGAAAGTGACGGCGATAGGTTGGGTCTGGGTAATGGTCACTATGCCGGTGGTGTCGCTGCTATGCACCATATTGCCGGGATCCACCAGCCGCAGCCCGACTCGGCCGCTGACCGGCGCGGTGATCCGCGCATATTCCAGATCCAATTTCGCGGCGTCAATCTGCGCCTGATAGGATTTGATTGCCCCGGCGTACTGGCCTACGGTGGCGGTCTGGGTTTCCAAATCCTGACGCGACAGGGAATCTTGTGCATAGAGTTTTTGATAACGCGCCAGCGTCAGCTGCGCGCTCTTCAGCAGCGCCTGGTTTTGCGCCAGGTCGCCCTGATATTGCTCCAGGCTGGCCTGATAGCTGCGTGGGTCGATCTGCGCCAGTAACTGCCCCTGCTCAACCTTTTGTCCTTCGGTAAAATAGACTTTAAGCAGTTGGCCATCCACTCGACTGGTTACGGTAACGCTGGCGTTCGCCACCACCGTTCCCAAGGCCGATAAGGTGACCGGAACATCCGCCTGCTTGGCGACACCGCTGTGTACCGCCGTCGGGCCACCCATGCCCATTCTCATGCCGCCCGACCGGCCGGAGCCGCGCCACTGCCGCTGCGGTGAGCGAAGAGATAATAACCGAGGCCGGCAATCAACAACAGTACAAAAACCACTACTAAAACATTACGCCACTTAATCGTCTGCTTTGAATATCTCCTCATGGGATGGGGCTGGCTAGTTTCGGTTAAAATCGTGTTATCTTAACAGATTAAAGTAATTCGGATGCTTATTCTGTAAGCGTTTCGTCAAAAAGCGTTTCATTTGCCGTATCGAGCGCGCCGCCGCGTAACGTGGTGCCAGGATGTGTCGCACGTAGGGATTTCGGCCTTCTCGACGCGTCATAAAAAGATAAATATTATGCTGCGCCCGTTTACGTGCGCTAATGTCAGTCAGCCCGCGTTAAACCGCCGGCGCATGTCAAGTATAGCGGCTTGAGGCATAATGGTCAGACACGGCGGCACGCGTCCGCGCGATACGCTGAGGGTGCCGAGATATGGGTCCATTGCTTCTCGCCCGCCGTGGGTTAGGACCCTGAGGACGGCCTAGATCGCCGCAGGGCACGTCGAAGGCGAACCCGCCGACGCGCAGGTCGCCGTAGTAAGGATGAAATTAATTATTTAAAATATGATATATTAGTTTTATAAACTATGTATGTTATAATTATKATCAGCTTTAATTTCACTATTTCTTCACAGGCCTGCCGGGTTAATCACTTCTTTAGTGCTCAATTTTCCGTCGATTTATAGCTTCGTATGTTTATCTTTGGTTTAAGTTAATACTATAACCTCTAATAATTACATGAGGGTTAATTTGTTAAACCCCAAGATAAATAATCATTATTTTTAGCGGCGAATTAAGGATTGCATTGAAGAATGATGCATTTGCCATGAGCTACTCTAGACACTATTCTGTGATGAAATAATGAAATGGAAGTTTATCGGGCAACAGGAGATATTAAAGGATGGATATAGCTCTGAAAAAAAATCAGGCGTCTTGCGCATGTACGCCTTTAGCGCCCATCGGCCCGGCTGGCGGAGGCAAAAATGGTCTGCCGCCCGTACAGTACGCTTTTGGCGATTTTCTGCTGAACTCCTCTCGTGTGTTGTTTCATAAAGACAAACGGCTCAGCATCTCCCCCAAGGAACTGGGGGTGCTGAGTTTATTGCTGGAATCCGCCGGCGAACTGGTGACCAAGGCGCAAATTATTCATGAAGTCTGGTACGGCGGCAATGTCGGCGAAGAATCGCTGACGCGCTGTATCTACGTACTCCGGCGTATCCTACAAGAGGAGAAGGATCACCGCTATATCGATACGGTTTACGGTAAAGGCTACCGGTTTACGCTGCCGGTCACGCGCATCTTGCCCGCCCGACCCGGTATGCCGGCGCGCTGCGTGCTGGCGGTTTTTCCCTTCCGGCTGGCCGGTGATATCGACACCGTCGGTCTGCAGGATGCCATCGTACAGCAGCTGGCGCCCTGCTCGCCGCTGGGATTGCATGTGTTGCCGACCTCGCTGACCATGAACTGTCGCACCACTGACGCCACGCTGCAATTACTGGATAAAATCCGGCCGGACTATTACCTCACCGGTTACGAGCTAAACCTCGGCGGCGCGCCCTCGCTGCGTATTGAGCTCATGCGCGCCGAGGATCATCTGGTGCTGCTGCGTGAACGGGTGGCCAAAGCCCATTTGGGGGGGGGGGGGAGCTTTCTACGCACGCTGAAGCCTCTGATTTTGGGCGCGTTGCCCGGTATGAAAGCGATGGGACTGGCGGCGGGGAAAACGGCGGAGGGGGAGACTGGCCGGTCAACCATGCCGGGTCAGGACGAAAGAAAAAAATGAGCCGAACGTGACGGCCGGTGCATTGTAAAGCGCGTCGACGGCGGCGGGCCCAGTAAGGCACCTGCGCGTCGGCGCATTATTTCGTGGCGTATCCTAAGTCCCGATAATCGGGTGCTCTCCTCGCCATTGCCTGGAATGAGAGAAAGCGTTTACCACGCGTCAGGCATGCTGTGAGCGTTTAAGCCATGAGAGGCTTCTGTAATTATTTCTCAGCCTGAGTTATATTTTCATCATGATTTCTTTGAAAGAGATAGGCAATGTATGGTTATGAATATTAAGCAAAATAGAACTGAGATAATAATGATGAGCAAAGAAATCATTGTCTCACCCGCTTCGCTGCTGAATGAATATCATCAGCAGGATATCTCGGAGCCAAAATGCTGGTTGCTGGAAATTCCCGATGGTGATTGCGATATTCATGTTCGCTGGGCGAATGAATCGTCGTGTCTGACATTATCCGCCGGATGGCGCGGCATGCTGTTAATGCAGCGCTTGAATCTGGCCCTGCGCGCCGGTATGGCGCGGCATCAGGAATTACCGCTCTTCGCCCTGGCAAAATTACAGGTATTTATCGACGAGTCCCGCGGCGTACAGGTGGATTACGCCCAGCAGCAATGGGCGCAGATCGAATTGAATGATTTCCCGCATATTGGCACCTGCGCCGATATAGAGCAGTGGATGCTGGGGAATTATCAGAGCGCGCCGTCCCAAATGAATGCGCTGGCGGTATTTTTGCGCCAGACGGAGTGTTATTGGTTAATACGATTTTTATTAAATGAGTCTGTCAATAATGGCAAGTTGAACGTTCTCGGCGCGCGTTACGGCCTGTCTTATTCACATTTCCGCCGCCTGTGTCGCAACGCGCTGGGAAACTCGGCTAAAAATGAGCTGCGGGGCTGGCGTATCGCCAGGGCGCTGCTGGATATGGTCGAAGAGCGGCAAAGCCTCACCGAGGTGGCCATGCACTATGGCTATGCCTCGTCCTCGCACCTCTCCAACGATGTCAGAGACGCCTTTGGGGTCTCCCCCCGCGGGATATGGAATATGATCAATAAGAAAGCGGAACAATGAATAACATCGCTCAGATAAGCCGCGGCCTGCTCTGCGTTATGTTGCTCGCCTGCGCCGGCGGCCCGCCCGTCGGCGCACGGGCGGCGGAATTATCCCGACTAAGGTGAAGGCTATGCGGCCAATAAAGACGGCGTGAAAGTCTTTTTCGATGCGCTTTCGGCACGGCTTAACCAACCGGTGATTGTCAGCAAACTGGCGGCGCGCAAGCAGATAAGCGGCGAGTTCGACCTGGCGGATGCGCGGGCGCTATTGACGCGCATTACCCAATAAATGGGGTTGATGTGGTATAGCGACGGCCAGGCAATTTATATTTATGACGCCAGCGAAATGCGCCATGCGGTGGTGGCACTGCGCAGCATCTCACCGGCGGCGTTGCGCCATTTTCTGCAGCAGGCCCAATTGTACGATTCGCGCTACCCGCTGCGGGGGGATCCCGGTGGCCATGTGCTTTATCTCTCGGGGCCGCCGGTCTATATCGAACTGGTAGAGAACGCGGCCCGCCTGCTGGATAAGGAGCCGGACGGCATACACGAGCGCGAGCAGGCCGAGGTGATCCCGCTAAGTTACACCTTTGTCGGCGATCGCCATTACGCTTTGCGCGGCGAGAAAGTGACTATTTCCGGTATTGCCACGGTGATCGAGCGGCTGATGAGGCGAGAGGGACGCTTGCCTGTGGCCGATGCTCCCAGCCCGCTCACGTCCGCGGAGGCGCTGCTTCCCGCGGTGGGCACCCGGGGGGAGCAGGACGCGGAACCGCCGCTGTGGCCGGTGCAGGTCATCGCCAATCCCAGCAACAACAGCCTGCTGGTCAAGGGCAACGGCCGCCAGGTGCAATTCGGGCGCAATCTAGTGCATTCACTGGATATCCCTAAGCGTCACGTGGAGCTATCGTTATGGATAATCGATCTAGAGAAAAGCGACCTCGATCAGTTCGGCATCAATTGGCAGGGCGGCACCCGCATCGGCCAGCGGGGGGGCGTCACCCTTAATCAAGGATCTTATAGCGCCTTGGACGGTACGCGATTTGTCGCGTCAATATTGGCGCTGGCCAAAAAACACTGCGCCAACATTGTTTCGCGGCCGATTATCCTGACCCAGGAGAACGTGCCGGCGATTTTCGACAACAACCGGACATTTTATACGCGGCTTCTGGGCGAGCGCAGCGTGGAGCTGCGCGAAGTGACCTACGGCACCATGATAAGCGTGCTGCCGCGGTTTTCCGGCGACGATGAGGTGGAGATGGCGCTGACGATTCGAAGACGGCGGCGAAGTCGCCCGGCAGCACAGAAATCCGGGGCCAGATGACTTGCCGGAAGTGGGGCGCACCCATATCAGCACGGTGGCGCACGTGCCGCGGGGAAAGAGCCTGCTGATTGGCGGCTACACCCGGGATGAGATCCGGGATAACCGCGGGCGATTACCCGGCCTGGGGTCGATACCGCTGATTGGCGGGCTGTTTCGCCATCGTGTCGATAAGCAGGCCAATATGGTCAGAATTTTTCTCATCCAACCGCGGGAAATTTCCGCGCCGCTGCAGCAGGACGCCGCCGTGTTTGCCCGTTCCATCGCCACGCGCAGCCATGAGGGTATATTGAAGGACTGGGCCGATAATTACCTCGCCAGCCAATAGTAACCGTCTAAATAACACGGCTGCGGGGGATAACAAGGCGGTGAAAATTCTTATTAGCCGAGAAAATGTACGTCGGTTTACCCGGCGGTGAGCAAATGTGGTTAATATGAGCAAGGTTATCCCGTCCGCTGACACGATATTGTCGCGCGACCTTATCAAGGCCGCGGCGCGGCCGTGATTCCGACCGTTGTCTTTCATTTATCTCCGCGGCTGCGATAAATATTAATCATGCATATAATATTTTCATCATAAAAATAACGTAAGCGCCCCGTGGAGGACGTCTTGAATTATTGGTGGGTTTGTTGTATGAGACAGTAAACCTACTTTACACGCTTATGCTCATTGCATTTTCACATTGTATTGATTTTAATAACTTTTATTTCCATCCCGGTTTGAGTGATATGAAATTAGTGGTTCTGAAGTTTGTGATAGTGTCCATTAAAATTTAAGTGGACACTATTATCGCCGGATTATCCATGATCTGACAGCCGTCCCTTATAGGATGCGGGTTCACTAGGCATCGTAGTGGAACATATTCTTACCGGGCCATACAACAAACCCACCAATAATTCAAGACGTCCTCCACGGGGCGCTTACGTTTAATCAGCCATGTCGGCCTGCATACCTTCGTGGATCCGCGCCTCGGCGGCGGCCGTCAGAGCGAACGCTGCAATGAGGACCTGGTCAGCCTGATTGAAATTGCCGGGCGTGAATGGCTGTATTATAAGCCTTTTCACGTCGATGTCGCCTTTTTGCGCGGCACTACGGCGGATGAAGACGGCAATATCACTATGGAGCAGGAGGCCATCTTCGGCGACATGTTGTCGATGGCGCAGGCGACCAGACGCTGCGGCGGGCTGGTGATAGTACAGGTGAAACGTCTTGCCCGACGCGGCCCGCTGCCGGCGAAAAATGTCAAAATCCCGGCGATGCTGGTCGATCTGGTGGTAGTGGAAGCCCATCAGGCCGTGACCTATCAAAGCCCGAACGATCCCGCCTTTACCGGCGAATTCCGTATTCCGCTCAACGATTTCCCGGTACTGCCCCTGGATGAGCGCAAAATCGTGGCGCGCCGCTGCGCCATGGAGCTGCTACCCGGCGCCGTATGCAACGTTGGCTCCGGCATCTGTACCGGTATCGGTCTGGTCAGTGCGGAAGAGGACGTGCTGGATAATATCGTTCTCACTAACGAGCAGGGACTTATCGGCGGCGGAAATCGACGCCGGCGGCAGCGTCAATATCAGCCGCTTCGCTAAGAAACTCATCGGCGTCGGCGGATTTATTAACATCAGTCAAAACGCCAAAAAAATGGTATTCGGCGGCACCTTTACCGCCGGCGGTCTGCGCGTGGCCTGCGACCAAGGCCAGTTGCGCATTGTCCAAGAAGGCACCCATCAGAAGTTTGTCGCCGCACTGCAACAGGTTTCCTACAGCGGTCCCTACACCAGCCAGCGGGGCCAGACAGTGCTGTTTGTCACCGAGCGCGCCGTATTCCGGGTGGTCGACGGCGCGCTGAAGTTAACGGAAATCGCACCGGGTATCGATCTTGAGCGCGATATTTTGTAGCAGATGGGTTTTCGCCCCCGTATCGCCGCTGAGCTTAAAACGATGGACGCCCGGCTGTTCTCGCCGCAGCCCATGGGCCTGCACCGCGAGATGGCGGCGAAAACGCGCCAACGGCATCCGCGCCTTCCGCAACTTCCGCCGCAGGCAGCGCTATGAGTGCATTAACCATCGACGGCAACACGCGGCTGTACGGCATTGTGGGCGATCCTATTTCCCAGGTGAAAACGCCTCAGTTAATGAACGCCTATTTCCAGCAACACGGCATCATGGCGCTGGGCAATGTCGCGGGTCTGATCATCACCGTGCCTCATAAAATACGCGCCTGCACCCTGGCGGATGGGCTCTCCGCGCAGGCGCGGCAAGTCGGTGCCGTGAACGTGCTTCGGCGCGACGCGCAAGGGGCCTGGTTTGGGGATATGTTCGACGGCACAGGACTGGTCGCCGGCTTACGCGATAACGACTTCACGCTAAGCGGACAGCACGTTAAACAGCTCGGCGCCGGCGGCAGCGGTGCCGCGGTCGTCTTCGCCCTACTGGCGGCAGGCGCGGGTGAACACCACGCCCGCCGAACTGCAGGGCATCAACCTGCTTATCAATTGCTCCCCCATCGGCATGAAGCCGGATGATGGGCTTCCCGCGCCGTTTGCCGACTTCGATCCCGCGTTGCGGGTGGTGGATATCATCATGCATCCGCCCGAAACGCCGCTTATCGCGCGCGCGCCAGGCGGGCTGTCGGGCGACCAACGGCCGGCCGATGATCGAAGGACAGCTGACGGCGTTCTTGCAATTTTTTGATCTGTACGCCGAGGCATCGCCATGCCGCCATTAACGTTGACACCACAGCATTTATCGCTGAATACCGCCACCCTCGGCCCCAACGCGTCGTTAGACGACGCCGTACGCGGCTGCGTTAAATTTGGCTTTGGCGGCATCGCGCCCTGGCGGGACAAGATCGCCGAGGTGGGATTAGCACGGGCCTGCCGCCTGATAAAGGAGGCCTGCCTCACCGTCAGCGGGTTGTGCCGCGGCGGGCTGTTTCCCGCCGCGGACCGCTCGGCGCGGGTGAAAATCCGCGCCGATAACCTGCGGGCCATCGAGGAAGTCGCAGCGCTGGATGCGGCGTGTCTGGTGCTGGTGGTCGGCGGACTGCCTGCGGGAGATAAAGATCTGGACGGCGCGCGGCGGCAGGTCGAGGAGGGCATCGCGGAGATGCTGGCGCCGGCGCGCGCGGCCGGTGTGCGCCTGGCGATTGAGCCGCTACATCCGATGTACGCCGGAGACCGCGCCTGCGTCAATACACTCGCCCAGGCGTTGGCGCTTTGCGAGCGCCTGGGACCGGAAGTGGGGATTGCCGCCGACGTTTATCATATCTGGTGGGATCCCGACGTCCTACGCCAATTACAGCGGGTCGCCCAGGCACAGCGCCTGCTGGCGTTCCATCTCAGCGATTGGTTGGTGCCGACCCGCCATCTGCTTACCGATCGCGGCATGATGGGCGACGGCGTCATAGATTTGCCGCAGTTGTGCCAACGCGTGGCCGACGATGACTATCGCGGCCTGTATGAAGTGGAAATTTTCTCCGCCGACGCCTGGTGGCGGCAGCCGGTGGATGTGACGTTAAGCACCATCATTCAACGATTGCCTGTGCTAGGCAGTAATGAGGATCGTAATGAAAATCGATAACACCCTGACCCCGGCCCGTTTGCTGCCCGCGATAAACCGCATGTGGGCGCTGTCGGCCAGCAAAATCAGCGCCATAGATGCCGATTTCGATCGCGCCCAGGGCGCGCCGGTGCATACCGTCGCCGGACGCTATCAGCCCAAAGGCTGGACGGATTGGACGCAGGGATTTGAATACGGCAGCGCGCTGCTGCAATTCGATGCCACCGGCGAGCAGGCTTTTCTGGATTGGGCGCTGGCGCGCATCCGCGTCGATATGCCGCGGCATATCACCCATTTCGGCGTGCATGATCACGGCTTCAATCAAGTGAGTACTTACGGTAATTTGCTGCGCCTGATGGCCGAAGGAAAGCTGCCGGCCGATCCGGGCCGCCAAGACTATTACCGGTTGGTGCTTCGCTGTTCGGGGGCGGTGCAAGCCTACCGCTGGACCTCTTTCGGCACTGGTGAAGGTTATATCCACTCCTTTAACGGGGCACACTCGCTGTTTATCGACACGCTGCGTACCCTGCGGGTGTTGCTGTTGGCGCACGATCTGGGGCAGGAAATGAAAGTCGAGGGCAATGAGGCCATCTCGCTGCTGGATCACGCCTTGGCCCATGCCCTGACCAGCGCGCGCTATTGCCTATTCTACGGCGAAGGTCGGGATATTTATGACGTCCGCGGCCGGACGGCGCCCGAGGCTATCTTCAACCCGCGCAACGGCGCATTTCGCTGCGTCAGCACCCAGCAAGGCTATTCGGGCTTCTCTACCTGGACCCGTGGTCTGAGCTGGGCGATATGCGGTTTCGCGGAGCTGCTGGAGTATCTGCAGGCGCTGCCCGCCGAGAAATGGCACGCCTCGCAGGACAGAAACAGTACCGTGGCGGCGTTAGAAAAGGCCGCCGCCGCCGTTTGCGATTTTTATCTGGCGTTTACCACCCTCGACGGCATTCCCTATTGGGATACCGGCGCCCCCGGCCAGGCCACGCTCGAGGCGCCCTATGAAAAAAACTCGGATCCCGCCAATGCCGTCGAGCCCGTAGACAGCTCCGCCGCGGCGATTGTGGCGCAGGGCCTGTTGCGATTCGGCGCCTGGCTCGACACCCAACACCGCCCCGGCGCGGAGCGTTACCGCCAGGCCGGATTAACCGTGCTGCAAACGCTGCTGGACGACCGCTATCTGAGTCTGTCGCAGCAGCATCAAGACCTCTTGCTGCACAGCCAATACCATCGCCCTAACGGCTGGGATTATGTGTCGGAAGGCCACCGCAACCCGTTCGGCGAAGCCACCATGTGGGGGGATTATCATCTGCGCGAGCTGGCGCTTTATGTGCAGCGAATGGCGGATAACGGCCCCTATCTTACTTTTTTCAGCACGATAGGAGACGCATGATACCTCAGCAACGCCAGGCCGCCACCGCGTTAATCACCGGCGGGCGGCGGGGCATAGGTTTGGCCATCGCCAGACGGCCGACGGCCATCCCATCGCGGTGACCGGTAGCGGTGAGGCCGACGCGCCCACGCGCGCCGCCGTGGCGGAACTCGAAAAGTACGGCGTACAGGTAGGCTATTTCGCAAGCGACATTGCTGCGACGGCGGGCCATGCCGCCGTGCTTGATAGCATTGAGCTGCAATTGGGACCGATTGCGGTACTGGTTTCCAATGCGGGCATCACGCCCCCTGAGCGGCTGGATGTGCTCGACACCACGGCGGCGAACTTTGACGCGGTACTGAACACCAACCTGCACGGGGCGTTTTTTCTCGCCCAAGCGGTCGCCAAACGCATGCTGGCCCGGCCAGCTGCGGAAGGAGAGCGCAGCATCGTCTTTATTTCTTCCTGTTCCTTGCAAATGGTGTCGGTGAACCGGCTGGAATATTGCGTCGCCAAAGCGGGACTCGCCATGGTGGCGCAGGGAATGGCGACGCGTTTGGCCGCGGACGGCTTCGGGGTTTTTGAGGTCCGTCCCGGCATCATCCGTACCGATATGACCGCCGGCGTGAATGAAAAATATGACCGTCTTATCGGCGACGGTCTGGTCCCCGTGCAGCGCTGGGGACAAGGCGATGATATCGCCGCGGCCGTCGCCATGCTTATCAACCTGAGGTGTTTTTCGCCACCGGATCGGTTATCCATGCCGACGGCAGGTTAACCCTGCAACGCCTATAGACCCGCGCCAGCCGTAAGCGGGCGCGGCGCAAAAATAAAGGAGGTAATATGTCATCATCCACTACCGTCCCCGACACGGGACGGCGGTTACCGGCCGGCGAATATGGTTATGGCGATTTGCAGCCGGGGGATCGCTATGAGACCCAGGCGATAACCCTCATGGAGTCGCATATTGTCGCGTTCGCGGGCATTACCGGCGATTTTTTTGACGTGCATATGGATGATACTTTCGCCCGCCAGCAGGGGTTTCCCGGCCGCATCGCCCACGGTTTGTTAGGGCTGGCGCTCATCGATGGCTTGAAAACCCGTTCGGCGGTGCGGCTGTGCGGCATCGCGACTCTGGGCTGGAACTGGTCATTCTGCGCGCCGCTGCTGCCCGGCGATCGCATTTATGCCGCACAGCCGCACCGCCGAACGGGTTTTCAAGCCATCGATGAGCGCCAGCCCTAACAAACCGTGGGCGATGCG
>NZ_JBLKSS010000020.1:0-14817 GCF_047607725.1 Sodalis sp. (in: enterobacteria)
AAAGTCCAGCGGGAAATTTGGACGACGTCTTGAGGGTTTTGGTGGGGTTTGTTTCATGAATTGCGCCCATTAAAAAAATAATGGACATCATCTTTAATAACTTGATGGGGAATTAACAGACGGCGCTGGGCGTACGCTTACACCCTCACGCGATTAAATTTGCCAGCCGTTACCCCGCACCTTCCTCTGCTCACAACGCCCACCTCGCGCTGGGCTTCGCCCATCCTGCCGACAGTGCAAGGCGCTGCTATATCATGGTGGACAATTTTATCACACATCATTATTTTCGCAACGTCAGCATTGAGCCGCAGCATAGCGCACTGGGTGCTAGGTCCGCTTGCCTAACGCAAGCCCTGGAGGCCGACACGGGACCGCCGCACGAGCTAAAGGACGATACCGGAGAGGCTGGCCAGGGTGGGGCCGAGGCCATGCAGGATATTCAACGGCAGCTGATGCCACTGGCTAATCGCTACCTTAACGTGTTTCGCAACATGCAAGGTGACGCGAGCATCACCGTGGAGCAGTTTATCGAAAGCATAAAACGCGACAAGATGCTCAGAGCGAACCTTATCATGGACGACAAGCAGTTCGTCGTGCGCATCATTGCCGACCTGGCGCAGGCGCGCCATAAGATCCTTCAGCAAACAGGGCCGCGCCCCGTGTTAGCTGGTGAGCGGCAGGCGCCGCCGACGGCGTCATCGACGTTTCTGTGTATGCTCTATGAGCTGGTGCTCACCTTTGACGAATAGACGCACCCGGCGCAACGGCCCCGCGCCGCCGGGGCTAAAGCGGCATTAAATAAGACGGAATCGCGCTGTTGGTCAAATGCACGGCGCTGTTAAAGCGCCGCAGCCACCGATCATCGGCGCGCTGTAAATGCGTGCGCAGGGCTTCCGCCGCGGCCGTCGTTTGCCGGCTCAGCAGCAGATCGTAAATGTGCAGGTGTTCTTTGAGCGCGTCTTCGATAAGGGATAGAGGGATGTGCAGCACCGGATCGAACAAATAGCGGGTCGGCACAAACAAAATGCGGGTGCGCGCCAGCACTTGCAAGATCTCAACATTGGGGCAGGAGGAGAGCAGGCGTACATGCAGGTCGTTTTCGACGACATCGGTATCGAAACCTTCACGCGGGAAGCCGTCCAGCGATTGCACTACCGTCTCGCGCGCCTGGCGCAAGGCGCTTTCCGTGACCCGTGGGGCCGCCTGCAGCAAGGCCTGGGGTTCTAATAGCCAACGAATTTCATAGAGGTGATGGGTTTTTTCCGGGGTAACCTGGGCGGCAATCCAGCGGCCCAGGGCATCTTTATTCACCAGACCGACGCTGTGCATTCGCGCCAGCACCTCGCGGACCACGGTCCGGCTGACGTTAAAATGCGTCGCCACGCGGTCTTCGATGATCCGCACCGCGCTGAAAAGGGCGCTGGTGCAAATAGCCTGTTCAAGCTGATCGTACATGCTTTCCCAGCGCGCCACCGGCGGAATTTTTATGGTGGCCAGATTCGCATGCTGCGACGCGCGACGCGCATCGGCGTGACCCGCAACCGTATACCCCCGCCCTTGACCCTCCTGGATAAGCTTTTGATCGCACAGTCGGCGCAACGCATGGCGGGCTGGCGAACAGCTGATACCAAAGGCCTTTGACACATGCGCTTCCAGCAGTTTTTCGCCCGGTGCGAGGCGGCCATCGTCAATCATGGTTTTTAGCAAATGAAAGGCGCGATCCTGCAGGGAAAGCTTATCCGTCATATCCTGACATAGTTTGGGCTTGTTGGCACCAAAAAAGGCGGTGAACACGGGTAGTGGAGCATTGGTTCTCATTATTGTAAGCGGCGCTATCGCTGTCCAGTACTACGCGCGACATCGCCGTCGTTTCTCCCTTCGCAGCGTGATACTCCTCGCAAAAAGAAGCAGAATAGTGATGGATTTATCATTTTATTAACTTTTTTTTGACAGCTTGGGCGAACTTTCATTAACTAAGTGTACATTGAATGCAAAGCACGTTTTAGATGAAGGGGAAAGGCATCATGAAGCTAGTGCGCTGGGGAGAGCCGGGCCATGAGAAACCGGGCGTGTTGGACGAAGAGCAGCAGATCCGCGATGTGAGCGGCATCGTTGACGACTGGCACGGGCAGAGACTGTCCGACGACAGCTTGCAGCGCCTGCGGTCGTTGTCCCTATCCAGGTTACCGCAGGTCAGCCCGGGCACGCGTCTTGGCCCTTGCGTAGCGCGTCCAGGCAAAATTGTCTGCGTCGGATTGAACTATCGCGATCATGCCCATGAGGCCGGTATGATGGCGCTGCCGCAAGAGCCCATCTTATTTTTGAAAGTCACCAGCGCCATCACCGGCCCTCAGGACCCAATTGAAATTCCGCCCGGCGCCAGCAAAGTCGATTGGGAGGTGGAGCTGGGCGTGGTCATCGGGTGGCACGGACGCTATCTCACCCAGGCGCAGGTGCTGGATCATGTCGCCGGCTATTGCGTGCTTAACGACATTTCGGAACGCGCCTGGCAAATCGAGCGCGGCGGGCAGTGGGACAAGGGGAAATGTGCCGATACCTTCGCGCCGCTAGGGCCCTATCTGGTCACGCGTGATGACATCATCGATGAGCAAAACCTGGCGCTGTGGCTCGAGGTGGATGGCGTGCGGCGCCAGGAAAGCAACACCGGTGAAATGATTTTCGGCGTTGCGCAACTGGTGGCCTATATCAGTCAATTCATGAGCTTACAGCCAGGCGATATTATCGCCACCGGCACGCCGGCGGGGGTGGGAATGGGGTTTACGCCGCCGGTTTATCTCAGGCCGGGTCAGACGCTGCGCCTCGGCATCGACGGCCTGGGCGAACAATACAATGTTACCGTGGCCGCCGCCCGCGCCGGGACGGGCGTATGAGGCAGACCATCACCTGCCTCGATGACCTGCAGCGCCTGGCGCGGCGGCGCGTGCCGAGGCTGTTTTATGACTATGTCGACAGCGGCTCCTGAACGCAGGCCACTTACCGCGAAAACAGCGAGGATCTCGCGCGGTTGCATTTTCGGTAAGCGTACGCCCAGCGCCGTATTGACAGTTATTCAGCAGGGATGGTGAGGTTCCACGGCAGGAGCTCTTTGATTTTGTTGATGGGATGATCCGCAATAATCGCCAGCACATGGCGCAGATACGCTTCCGGCTCCACGCCGTTCAGTTTGCAACTGCCGATCAGCGTATACATCAGCGCCGCCCGGTCGCCGCCGCTATCCGAACCGAAGAATAGATAGTTCTTGCGACCCAGGCTTATTACCCGCCGGCGATGGYTGGGCGGAGATCGACAATAATATCGCTGAAAACGCGCKGCGGGTAATAAGCCTGGGTCGCAAGAACTATCTGTTCTTCGGTTCGGATAGCGGCGGCGACCGGGCGGCGCTGATGTATACGCTGATCGGTAGTTGCAAACTAAACGACGTGGAGCCGGAAGCGTATCTGCGCCATGTGCTGGCGATTATCGCGGATCATCCCATCAACAAAATCAAAAAGCTCCTGCCGTGGAACCTCACCATCCCTGCTGAATAACTGTCAATACGGCGCAGGGCGTACGCTTACCAAAATTTAATGAACGTACAAGATTTAACCATGAATAGCGGCAACGGCATCGACTCTCAGCGGTTGCTGACTATGGTCAACGAAACGCGCAAGGAGTACGGCGAACCACCCATCCGCAACAATGTTTTCATCGACCGCATCAAAGATGAGCTTGAAGGCGAGCACTACAAAATTTTTGTAGTGCAAAAAACGAACAACACAGAGTCCGAAATTATCCATATGACGCTCAAGCAAGCCCTCCGTGTTGCGGCACGTGAATCAAAGGCAGTTCGCCGCTCGCTGATTGATAAGCTGGAGCAACAGGCTGTACCCAAATCACAGGCAGAGTTAATCGCGGCTATGGCACTGGCGAATGTTGCCCAGGAGCGCCGCCTGAAATCGGTGGAAACGCAAGTCGAGCAGGTTGCCGAGGAAATCGACCACATCAAGCAAGGCACTATCCCCGCCGGTTATCAGGGCTACAGCTATCTGCAAGCGACTTACGGCCTCAGCAATGCCAAAAGCAAGCAGCTGGTCATGGCGTGGGGTGTCCCGCATAAAAAGGTTCCCCATGTCGCGCCGGGCGGTCAGGTTACGCAAATGTCCGTTGTTCATGAAAATAATTTCGTTTCTGCACTGAGCAACATGATGTACGAGGCAGAGCAGCGCGGCACCCAATGGTACCACCAGAAGATGGGGCGCTTTTCTATTGCCGGATGGGAAGTCGATGGAAATAACGCGAACCCTTTTGTCTATAACGGCTCAACCAAACCATTAGCGCATTAATTTAAAAGGACGTGAATCATAAATAACATTATTTGCAGCGACAGTGTAAGAGATATGGTTCTGTTTGACGATGATTCATCAAAACCATTCGCAACAGCAGATGAAGAAATCATGTCGCTCAAAGGCGAATTGGCAAAATGGAAGGCACTGGACGAAGGGCAGGAATGGCTGTTAAAAGGTAAGCGCCCCGTGGAGGACATCTTGAATTATTGGTGGGTTTGTTGTATGGCCCGGTAAGAATATGTTCCACTACGATGCCTAGTGAACACGCATCCTATAAGGGACGGCTGTCAGATTATGGATAATCCGGCGATGATAGTGTCCACTTAAATTTTAATGGACACTATCACAAACTTCAGAACCACTAATTTCATATCACTCAAACCGGGATGGAAATAAAAATTATTAAAATCAATATAATGTGAAAATGCAATGAGCATAAGCGTGTATAACGTAGGTTTACTGTCTCATACAACAAACCCACCAATAATTCAAGACGTCCTCCACGGGGCGCTTACTCCGTTCCCAGACGTAGAAAACCACGCCCAGCGAGTAGATCACGCCCCCCGCCGCCAGCAGCGCCACGCCGCCGGCGGGTAAACGCTGCACCAGCTGATAAATGACCACCAGCGATAACCAGCCCATGGTTAAATACGTGATGATGGATATAACGCGAAAGCGATGCGCGAACACCAGTTTGAACAGGACGCCCACCGCCGCCATCACCCAGATGACCACCATCAGCCATTTGGCCAGCGGCGAGGCCAGGCCTATCAACAAAAACGGCGTATAGGTGCCGGCGATCAACAGGTAAATCGCGCAGTGGTCGACCTTCTTCAGCCAGCGTTTAGCCGGCGGATGGGGGATGGTGTGGTAAAGCGTCGAGGCCAGATACAGCAAGATCATACTGCCGCCGTAAAGGCTGTAGCTGGTCACCGCGAGCGCGTTGGCCCCAGCTTCGCTTGCCTGATTGAGCATGAGAACCAGACCGACAATACCAAAGATCACCCCCACGCCGTGACTGACGCTATTGGCTATCTCTTCCGCCAAGGAGTAGCTTTTGGCTAATGGTTTGTTTCTCATAGATTATCTTACCTCTGCTAAACGATGCGTTCGTCCGTACGCGCACAGTATATATGGTAATCGACAGGCAATTCGGTGTACATTTGTACGCTGAAATAAACCGTGAGGAAATGTAAAGGCGCGCCGTCCAGGGCGCGGCTATTCCGGTCGAATTCACGGGTAAATTGGCCTACATTAGGCCGCTCAAATGGATTATGCCGGGGAATCTGATGGCTACAACACCACCCGCGCTGGCTTTCGGCGAACTGACCGAAGTCGTCGCTTTTCTGATCGAAATTGATAAGCTCAAAAGCATACAACGCCGCACCAAAGTACTTGGTACCCAACGGTAGGAGAACACCGCGGAGCACAGTTGGCACTTTGCGGTCGCGGTGATGGCCCTGGCCCCCTATGCCGACGCCGATGTCGATATCACTCGCGTGACGCAAATGGCGCTGGTTCACGACATCGTCGAAATCGATGCCGGCGACGTGCTGGTCTACGATCTCGCTGGGCGCGAGGCAGTCCACGCGATGGAAGCAAAGGCGGCACAGCGGCTGTTCGGGCAGCTGCCGACGCCGCAGCGTCGCCAGTTTCATGAATTGTGGCTGGAATATGAGGCGGGTGAAACCCCAAGCACCCGTTTCGCCCTGATGATCGATAGGCTAATGCCGGTGCTGATGAACCTGCATAACCAGGGGCAGAGCTGGGTCGAGAACGGCATCACCCTCGAACAGGTGCTGACGCGCAACGCGTTTATCGCCGATGTCTATCCGGCGCTATGGACGCATCTTACCCGGCACCTGCAGCAGGCGCAGCAGCAAGGCTGGCTAAAATAACGCAGCGGACGGCGATATCTTCGCCGGGACAATATTTATCTACGGCACACCGACCGGATGGCGCCCGCCGGCGCCTAGCCGTGACGTTTAGGCATAATCGCCGATGGGCACGCAGGAGCAAAACAAATTGCGGTCGCCATAAACATCGTCCAACCGTTTTACCGCCGGCCAGTATTTATCGCCATACCCGGCCGGGAATGCCGCAACCTGGCGATCGTACGGATAGCGCCACTCGCCGGCCAGCTCACGCTGGGTATGGGGCGCGTTCACCAGCGGATTATCGCTTGCCGGCCAGATGCCGTCCGCCACCTGCTGGATTTCGGCGCGGATCGCCAGCATCGCCTCAATGAAGCGATCGAGCTCCAGCTGGCTTTCCGATTCGGTGGGCTCGACCATCAGCGTACCGGCCACCGGGAAAGACATAGTGGGGGCGTGGAAACCATAGTCGATCAGGCGTTTGGCGATATCCATTTCGCTGATGCCGGTGGCCTCTTTCAGCGGTCGGATATCCAGGATACATTCGTGGGCCACGCGGCCGTCGCGTCCGGTATACAGCACCGGATAAGCCTGCTGCAACCGGCTGGCGATATAATTGGCGTTCAGAATCGCCACCTGGCTGGCTTGTTTTAATCCTTCCGCGCCCATCATACGGATATACATCCAACTGATGGGTAAGATCGACGCGCTGCCGAACGGCGCGGCGCTGACGGCACCCTGGCGGGTTAAAACGCCGTCCAGTTCCACCACCGAATGACCGGGGACGAACGGGGCCAGATGCGCCTTCACGCCGATGGGTCCCATGCCCGGACCGCCGCCGCCGTGGGGGATGCAGAAGGTTTTATGCAGGTTGAGATGCGATACATCGGCGCCGATATAGCCCGGCGACGTGATCCCCACCTGGCATTCATATTGGCGCCGTCCAGATAGACCTGGCCGCCGTATTGATGGACAATCTGGCACACTTCACGGATGGTTTCTTCATAAACGCCGTGGGTTGAGGGGTAGGTCACCATAATGCAGGACAATTGCTCGCCTGCCTGCTCGGCCTTGACGCGCAAATCGTGCAAATCAATGTTGCCATTCTTATCGCAGGCCACCACGGTGACCGACATGCCGGCCATCTGCGCCGACGCCGGGTTGGTACCGTGGGCTGAGCTCGGGATAAGACAAATATGACGCTCGCCCTGATTACGGCTCTCATGATAACGACGAATCGCCAGCAGGCCGGCATATTCGCCCTGGGCGCCGGAGTTCGGCTGCATGCACAGGGCATCGTAGCCGGTCAGTTGGATAAGCCAGCGCGAGAGTTGGGCGATCATCTGCTGGTATCCCGCCGCCTGCTCCGGGGGGCAGAAAGGATGCAGCTCGGCGAATTCCGGCCAGGTAATAGGGATCATCTCGGCGGCTGCGTTAAGCTTCATCGTGCAGGATCCGAGCGGGATCATCGCCTGGTTCAGCGCCAGATCCTTGCGCTCCAGCCGGTGCATATAGCGCATCATTTCCGTTTCGCTATGGTAGCGGTTGAACACCTCATGGGTCAGGATAGGCGTGGTGCGCAGCAGTTCCTGCGGGATCACGTCGCCGCAGCCGGCATCCAGCGCATCGATTGCCAGGGTGTCCGTGGCGCCCGTGACCACCTGCCAGAGGGTTTGCACATCTTCACGCACGGTCGTTTCGTCAAGGGTGATGCCCACCGCGCCATGAATGTCGCTGCGCAAATTGATGCCGGCGGCATCGGCGCGCGCCAGCACGCCCGCTTTATCGGCTACTTCGACGGTCAGGGTATCGAACCAGCGATCGTGCCTGAGCGTCAGGCCGGCGTCGCGCAGCCCCTGCGCTAGAATCATTGTCAGGCGGTGAATACGCCCCGCGATGCGTTGCAGCCCCTGCGGACCGTGATAGACGGCATACAGGCCGGCGATATTGGCCAGCAACACCTGTGAAGTACAAATGTTCGAGTTCGCCTTCTCGCGGCGAATATGCTGCTCGCGCGTCTGCATCGCCATGTGCAGTGCGATATCGCCGGCGGCGTCGTGGGAAACACCTATAATCCGCCCCGGCATGGAGCGCTTCATCTCATCGCGGGCGGCGAAAAACGCCGCGTGCGGGCCGCCGTACCCCATCGGCACGCCGAAGCGCTGCGACGAACCGAACACCACATCGGCGCCCTGCGCGCCGGGCGCGGCCAGCAGCAGCAGCGAGAGTAAATCCGCCGCCACGCAGCTGATGATTTTACGGCTGTTGAGCTCGGCAATCAGCGCGTGATAGTCATGCAGCTCGCCGGTGGTGCCCACCTGCTGTAGCAGCACGCCGAAGAGATCGGGATGTTCCAGCGCCGCCTCTGCCTTATCGATGACCAGCTCAAAGCCAAAGGTGCCGGCGCGGGTGCGCACGACATCCAGGGTTTGAGGATGCACATCGTCGGCGACGAAAAAGCGGTTTGCCTGCTTCAACTTGCTGGCGCGCTTGGCGAGCGCCATGGCTTCGGCGGCCGCGGTGGCTTCATCCAGCAGCGAGGCCGAGGCGATGTCCAGACCCGTCAAATCCAGCGTCAGCTGTTGAAAATTAAGCAGCGTTTCAAGCCGGCCCTGGGATACCTCGGGCTGATAGGGTGTGTAGGCGGTGTACCAGCCCGGGTTTTCCAGCATATTGCACAGAATAACGGGCGGCGTCACCACCGCGCTATAGCCCATGCCGATAAAGGATTTGTAGCGCTGGTTCTGACTGGCGATAGCCTTTAGCTCCGCCAGCGCCTGCGCTTCCGTCGTCGGCTCGCCCATGGCGGGTGCCGCGGCAAGCTGAATGTCCACCGGCACGATTTGGGCAATGAGCCCCGCCAGGGAATCGCTGCCCACGGCGGCAAGCATATTTGCCTGTTGCGGCGCGGAAGGGCCGATATGACGCGCTATGAAGGCGTCATGATGTTCAAGCTGGCTGAGAGTCTGGGTCATGGACAACAATTCCTGCATCGGGCGTGGGACCGGAAAAGGGTAATCGCGAGGGGCACCCCGGCGGTCGCGGCCGGGGCGTCAGCGTTATTCGTCTTCTTCGTCGATGGCGGCCTGATAAGCGGCGGCGTCGAGCAATTCGTTCACTTCGCTTTCGTCGGCGGCTTTAATCTTAAACAGCCAGCCATCGGTATAAGGCGCGCAGTTGACCAACTCCGGCGACCCGTCGAGATCGTCGTTCACCGCCACGATTTCGCCGCTAATGGGCGCATAGATATCCGATGCGGCTTTTACCGATTCCGCTACGGCGCAATCTTCGCCGGCGGAGAACGAGGCGCCAATTTCGGGTAGGTCCATGAACACCATATCGCCCAACAGCTCCTGCGCATGCTCGGTAATCCCGACACAATAAACGCCGTCGCCTTCGTTTAACACCCACTCATGGGATGCGGTATATTTTAATTCTGTCGGCACATTGCTCATCGCCATCCTCACTATGACAAAGTTAGTTATTGCGCAACCGCTTTGCCGGCGCGCACAAAACCGGGTTTGGTGACCTTAACCGGCATTTCGCGGTTACGGATTAACACTATCGCCTGCTGGCCGATGCCGGCCGGCACTCGCGCCAGCGCAATGCTGACGCCCAGAGTGGGTGAAAACGAGCCGCTGGTGATGATGCCTTGCTGCATATTGCCGGAAGCGTCGGTGAAATGGACCGGCAGGCCATTGCGCAATACGCCTTTTTCGGTCATCACCAATCCGACCAATTGTTCGCCGTCGCCGGCGGCGCGCTGGGCCTCCAGCGCCTCGCGCCCGATGAAATCGCGGTCCTCCGGCTGCCAGGTAATGGTCCAACCCATATTGGCCGCGAGCGGAGAAATGCTTTCGTCCATTTCCTGGCCGTAAAGGTTCATCCCCGCCTCCAGGCGCAAAGTATCGCGCGCGCCCAGTCCACAGGGCTTCACGCCAGCCGCCAGCCGCCACCGCCAGAAATCCGCGGCCTGCGTGGCGGGTAACGCAATCTCATAGCCCGCCTCGCCAGTATAGCCGGTGGTAGCGATGAACAGATTGCCGGCCTGCACGCCGAAAAACGGTTTCATTCCGGCCACCGCCTGACGCTGTTGCGGGGTGAAGAGCGTCTGCGTTTTGCTTTGCGCCTGCGGCCCCTGCACTGCAATCAGCGCCAGATCGTCGCGCACGTTTGCCGTCACCTGGTAGCGCTCGGCGTGGCGAGTGATCCACTCAACGTCTTTGTCGCGGGTGGCGGAATTCACCACCAGGCGAAACTCGGTTTCGGAAAGGAAATAGACGATAAGATCGTCTATCACCCCGCCGGAAGCATTAAGCATGCCGGTGTAAAGCGCTTTGCCGGGCACTGTCAGCTTGGCGACATCATTGGCCAGCAGATAACGCAGAAAATCACGGGTGCGCAGCCCCGCTAAGTCGACAATGGTCATATGGGACACGTCGAACATGCCGGCATCGCGCCGTACCTGATGATGTTCATCCAGTTGGGAACCATAGTGGAGCGGCATCATCCAGCCGTGGAAATCCACCATTTTGGCGCCGCACGCGAGGTGCTCTTCATACAGCGGGGTCTGCTGAGCCATCTTTTCTCTCTTACTCAATGGGAAGACAGATAACTACCGAAGCGCTCAAAGCCCCTGCACGGGCGGGTAAAGGGGGCTGACGCAAACGATACCTTTAGGCAGAACTTATCATTGAACGGCGGTGGAAACCATAACTTAAATTATCAACCGCTGGAAAAGCCACGTGAAAGATAAGGAAAGCTAGACGCGATATTATGCTGCATAAAAGCGGATTTCGGCGCACGAAACAGGCATCACAATGGGTAAAAGGAAAGTTTAATTGCTGGTTCCGGTCACGTCCGATCACTGATTCTGATTTCATCCGATCACTGATTCCGGTCGCCCGATCAGCGATTCCGATTCTGTCCGATCGCTCATCTTCTGTTCCGCTATACTCTGGAGATTTTTAACTTCCGGGGGTATGGCATGGCACGTAAAAAGAAGAACGCGAGAACAAAAATGTAAATATATATCAATGTATTACGCATGAAATTTGAGCAGCGTCGCTCGAATCGCACCATCGCAGCAGCGCTCGGCATCGGCTGTACCACAGTGCACGATATCCTCGGCCKATTCACGGTAGCTAACCTGGTCTGGCCATTGCCGGCGGAACTGTCCCCCGTCGACCTCGACCACCTGCTCTATCCCGGCAAATCCGGTAAGGCTATCAAGACCTTACCCAGCTGGCTTGATATCGATACCGAATTAAGCCGGGATAGAGCAGGTGGTCGAGGTCGAAGGGGGACAGTTCCGCCGGCAATGGCCAGACCAGGTTAGCTACCGTGAATAGGCCGAGGATATCGTKCACTGTGGTACAGCCGATGCCGAGCGCTGCTGCGATNNTNCGANNNGNNCGACGCTGCTCAAATTTCATGCGTAATACMTTGATATAGATGCACATTTMTGTTCTCGCGTTCTTCTTTTTACGTGCCATGCCATACCCCCGGAARCTAAAAGTCTCCAGAGTATGGYGGAACAGAAGATGAGCGATCGGACAGAATCGGAATCGCTGATCGGGCGACCGGAATCAGTGATCGGATGAAATCAGAATCAGTGATCGGACGTGACCGGAGCCAGCAAATGGCGAAATGAAGGAATAAGACGATGGCAGAATTATCACAATACAAAAGGCTTCCCGGCCAAATTGCGGATACCGCCTTTAAAGACGTGATATCCCACTGTGCGGCTGAAAACGTACCGTTTGGTGTCTTCGTCACCGAAGCGAACGGGAAAGTGAAGGCAGGTGGTGAGGGTGTACTGTGCGGTGTTTCCGTGCGCCAACAGACCAATGTGCTCGGCTACTATCCGAAACAGACCTGTGTTGGCACGATGCAAATGGAACGCATTTGGGTGAAAGTGAAAGAAGGCGAGGAATTAAAAAAAGAGACCAAGGTGAGTTATGACCCGGCAACGGGGAAGCTTGTTGCCAGCGGCAAGGCGGTGGCTAACGCGCGTTTGGTCACGGATGCTGTGCAATCTGCCAACGACACCCGGATTGCACAGGTCGATTTTCATGCCTCGCTGGACGCTGTGAATGTGGCGCAAGGCCCCAAAGGTGATAAAGGCGATAGAGGGCCGCAAGGACCCCAAGGTCCGAAAGGCGACAAGGGCGATAAAGGAGATCCAGCATGACTATCACACAAACGATGCGCCAGGACAGCATCTTTCAGTATGACACTAACATCCTGCGCGGTGCGGTGGCCGGTTTTGCCCGTAACGATGAGTCGACGCTGGAAGAGCTTGCGGCGTTGTTGTATGTCACACGCGAGCGGGTCATCGACTACACGCCGATGTTGACGCAGTTGCAGAAATTGGTTCCCGTTAAAGCCGAGGTGGCGAATTGGACGGATTCATTCGTATTGACCGACGGTTTTACCGTAGGCGAACCGAAAATCATCAGCGATAATGCGGATGATTTGCCGACCATTGACCGCGGGTTGAACGCTCACGCCACACGCGCTCATTTGCTCGGTGCCAGCTACTGCTACTCGGTACCTGAGTTAGAAAAAGCACGTGCCAATGGTCTCGAACTGCCCACCGACAAGGCCATCTATGTGCGTCAGGAGATGGACAGGAAAATCGCCACTATCGGTGTCTACGGCGATGCTGATTATGCGATGCAGGGGCTGTTGACGTATCCGTTCACCACTATTGAAGACAGTGTAGAGGCGAAAACGGCGCTGGCGAAAATCACCAGCTTCATCAACCAGCACTGGAACCTGAAAGGTGGTGTGTTCCCGGTGACGCACATTGTACTGCCGCAGGCGTTGTATGACGACATGAGCATCACGCCAAGCAATCCTAATACCAACCTGACCGTACTGGCGGCGCTCAAACAAGCGAATCCGGGTATCGAGTTTGTGAAGGCCAATGAACTCAACTCCGCGGGGAAAAGTGGCAAGGGCAGTATCGTTATCGGCACTATCCGTAACGATATCCTGCGTAACCGTGTTCCCGTGGCCTTTACCGCACTTCCTGCGCAAGCACGCAACATCAACATTTACGTGCCGTGCTACTGCAAGGTGGCGGGTCTGGAGGTGTTGCAGAAAGATGCCATCCTGCGTGTTGATCTGAAGTAGTGCGGAGGCGGTGAGATGTTAACCATTGAGAAAGCCAAAATGCTGCTCTCAGTGTATGCGCCCGCTTTGGCGTTGAGCGTCACCAACGAAAAGCTGGAAGTCTTGCTGGCGGTGGCGGCATCTCATCACCCGCATTGCCTCAAGGATGTCAAAGGAGATGAGGCTGAACTGTATTACCTCATCTACCTGCTGTTATTGGCGAAGGCAACGGACAGGCAGCAAGCCTCGGATTTGCTCGCGGTACAAAGCGTCAGAGTCGGCGAATAGCAATATACCTTTTCTACGTCTGAAACAGAGGAGAATGCTGCTTCGCCGGCGTACTGGCTGGCAAAGTGGCAGTCGCTGGAGGATATCTGCGCTTCGCTGGGCGCCATCACCGTGAGCGGCGACGGTGATTGTTGCTGTCATGAGCACTGGGGGGCTTAATGAAAGTGACTCTCAGTGCGAAAGATGCCGGGTTGGAGAGAGAAATCGACACCCTGCTATCGCTTAACCGTGTCGACATTACCGAAGGTATCCACGAAGATGCCGGAAGCGTTGATGGGATTAGCATCGCGGAATATGCCGCTATGAACGACCTGGGCACTCGGCACATTCCGGCGCGTCCGTGGCTGCGGTCGTATTGGGAAACCCAGTCCGAGCGGGTGATGAAGGCGTTTGAGCGGCTTTCTAAAATTAATGACCTGCCTACCGCGCTCGAAAAACTGGCGTTATGGGTAGAGAGACCGACCACCGCAATTACGTCAAACGCACCTACTGGCCGCGTAATACCCTGCAAACCATTGAACACAAGGGGTCTGACAAGCCGCTGATTGACGAAGGCTTCCTGATCAACGCGATACTCTGCCGCATCAAGGGAGGCTGAGATGCTGACGTTTTTCAAGCGCCCGTTTCAGCTGCGCCGGGTTAAAACCGGTAGTGGCTATGACGAGGGTGGCTACGCCATCAAAACGCAGTGGGGAGAGCTGGAAACGCTGTTCTGCAATATACAGCCAGTGCGTGCCGACAAACAAAACGCGCTGTAGCTGGAAGTGCAGGGCCGAGCCTACAACCGTGCCATCATCCTCTATGCGGAAGAGTGTCTGAACGTGGCAGGGCAAAATACTGTCGATGGTGACGTGATCAGCTACAACGGCGTCAATTACCTGCTATGCGCCGAGCAGACGTGGGACAACAGTCTGCACTTTTCGATTGCCCATTACCGCTATATTGGTTTGGATTGCTGGAAGGAGGACGCTTGAGCGCCAGAGACAAACTGCATGCGCTTATCCGTGCCGCTACTCCCGAAAATCTCCCCGTTATCCAGTCTCACCAGAATCGTAAGCGTACGCCCAGCGCCGTATTGACAGTTATTCAGCAGGGATGGTGAGGTTCCACGGCAGGAGCTCTTTGATTTTGTTGATGGGATGATCCGCGATAATCGCCAGCACATGGCGCAGATACGCTTCCGGCTCCAC
>NZ_JBLKSS010000021.1:0-14633 GCF_047607725.1 Sodalis sp. (in: enterobacteria)
CGTAACCTTTCTGGTTTTCAATCAAATAGAACGTATTCGTTTTTGCGCTATATCCGTAACTCATCGTCACACCCCCACCGCCCACCAATAGGATTGTGTTCCTATTGCATGCATCCATGCAGTAAAGCCGCTATTCTCAACCTCTGCTGCAGATATGCCGTCTGATTTTACGTTGCCCAAAAATGTCATTTGAACACCGAAACACTCTCTTTGGTAACCAAGAGGAAAACTTACACGGACCGCGTTGCTGACATGCTTAACGCCGCCGCCCTGAAAAATGAATCCCGACAATTCATCCTTGTACCACCATCCACCACGACCACCAAAAACTTGTGTGCGTGCACGGCCTTGCAGCTGATTATTGAGCCATGCACTCAACGCCCCGCCCCAAATGGGGCCCGTCACATCACCATTTTCGTGGAAGATTGCAGTTCTACCGCCCCATGCGACGTGAATATTGCCGCCAAACGTTGCCCCGCCGCTGGCGCGAAAATTGCCTCTTTGGCTAAAAGTAAACTCGCCATTATCGTTCCCGGCGATAACATTAAGTTTCAGGGAAGCACCCTGGCCGATTTGCTCAAAATATCGAAAATTCGCACGCTGGCCTTCAATACCTCTTATTCGTAATCCATTGGTTTCGCGCACATTATTTTTCTTTTCGGTGATGACGCCGGATTTATCCAGATAATCCGTACCTGTAAATTTGGCGTTTCCCTCCACCATCAGCGGGCCATTAACGGTGCCGCCGGTTTTATCGAATTTCTTTTCTGCTTCTTTGCGGATGCTCGTTAACGCCTACTGCACGGTTTCGCTTTTACCGCCTGGCCGTTGGCTGCCAATCCGGGTCGCCCCATCGGGTTTTGCCAGCTCGGTTAACACATCGGCGGCACTGCCAGTGGGCGGCAACGCCGCAATCGGCGCACCCAATGCATCAAAGGAGAGCAGTTTCCCGGCTCGTGTTGCCGCATCCGGTATAGGGGGAATTTTGGCTTCAGGCGCGCGCAAGGCACGATTCGAGATGTCGGCGTGAAGCTGGCCGACCCGCTCGTTGGTCGCCTTATCCAGTTCGGTAACGTGGGTATTCGTCGCGCTGTTGAGCGCTTCTACGTGCTGATTGGTTTTTGCATCCAGTTCTTCAACATGCTGGTTGGTTTTGCTATTCAACTCATCAGCATATCTGTTGCTCTTTTCGTGAAGCGTGTCGCTATAGCCTTTCGTGGCCGCATCCTGGCTATCCAGGGGGGAGCCCAGCCGAGAGATACGATAGCCTTCGGCATTAAAGGGCAACCCCGTCAGCGGACGGCGCATCACCAAATCAATCTGGATAAAAGAACGCTGAATAGCCATCCAAAGGCGGTCAAAATCCTTGTTAACCGTATCGGCCAGCATGTCGCCGTTATCCTGATAATCCGTCAACCGGGTCGTTGGCACCACACGCTCCAGCATCACCGTCGCGCCAGTGGCGGGTGGGGTAAGGAATGTCACATTGCCACCACCCAGATTACCCGTGCCTGTCACGGTATACCCTGTATTCACTTCGACACCGTTAACCATGACTTGAAGATCTGCGGCACTGATAATATAAAATTCAAACGGAAAAACCGTTGTCAGCCCGTTCGCGGTATAAATAACATAGGGCGTCTGATTGGGTACCGACATGGCGCACTCTCCTGGCTAGTAATCAACGTCGACGCTGTGCTCGCCGTCACTTAACTGCCAATTTTCGCGCGCCCGAGTGGTCGGGATCCCGACTACTTTACCGATGCGTACCGGCGTTTGACTGATGGCACCGGCACCGGAATCAATATAGTCATCCGGTTGATCGGTAAGCGCAGGGTTAAACTCCCGCATCTGGTCGTACATCGGGCCGTCAAGCACATCGCTGTGCGCCCACAGGAAACGCGATGATAATGGCGCTTCAAACGCATCAAGAATACGTTTCTGCTTTTTGGTTACGCTTATCTTTTCACGAACACCGCAACCGGTCCCCTTAAGCGCTTGACGCAATATTTTGCCGACAAAGAGACCAGGACCGTTGACTTCGACACAGACGACCGGGATCTGGTATTTGAGTACCAGTGCTTTAATCTGCATCACCTGCACGCCGATGAGTTTGTTCTTGTCATCGAACTCGGCCAGATCGCCGATGAACGCCTGGCATACCTGCCAGTAAAGGTGACCGCGCGCATCGGTCAGCATCAAGGAAAAGGCGCTGACATCTGCTTTTACTTTCCCGGATGCTACGTCCCACCAGGCGACGGCACCAACAATCTGCGTAGCCCCCAGCCACAACGAGCACGCCCGGTTTGTGTAGCGGATCTCCGGCTGTACGTTGTACTCACGGATGCGGTCAGGATCGAGACGCACCTCACCCATGGGCTTACTGTGCAGCTGATATTGACTGTCCCATTCGTTAACCGTGCGACAGTCCTTACGTCGGGTTTCAAGCTCCTCCGCGTTGAAACGTTCGGGCCATTGGCAGCCCGCGTAACAGTTAATCATCGTTTCGGGTGGCGCCGCAAACGCTATATCGTCTTCTGTCAGCCGATAATCCACGTGCTCAACCAGCAGGCGCGCCCCATTGTGGATCCCCATAAAGACATACTCAGGTCGAAACGGCAGCGTATAGTGCAGACTGACCGCCTCATTAGCCTCAATGCGATACTTATGAGCAAACAGTTTGATGGCCAGACAATCCGCGCCAGCGGCCTCCATCTCGTCGTACAGGCTGTCGTGGGTATGGGGTGTACCGATAAACAATTTTCGGCCTCCGGGAATAAGAATATGCGTCKGCTCACTCAGACGGTRACGCAGCTTTTCGCGGGCTTCTGGTGTCTGAATATTGCMGGGGACTTCCACGTCATCGTTTTGGCATTCGTTCGCACGCGCGCCGGTGACGTTTGAAAGTATCCCCTTTACGAACATGCTGGCATTGCGACTGTCACGCGCGCCCTCAACCGACCATTGCTCAACGGCGCCGATGCTTTTGGGCAACATACCTTTCGTCAGCGGATGGTTACGCAGCACATTCTGCGTGTCGCGACTGGTTTTACGGGCGGTGGAATTCGATTCGGACTGATGGAGAATACGGTACTGTCGATCGCGGTAATACCGCCAAGCATTATAAACAGCCAGAATAGTCGACTTACAGAAGCCACGAAAACAACGGAGCACCGCCAGATTGCCGCGATGCTCCAGCCAGTAGCAAGCGCGATAATGACAGTCGGGCACATCCCATCCCATGCGCTCCGCCCATATCAGGAAGAAAGCGAGGAAAGACGTCATGTCTTCCCTTTCTGTAGACGCGCAATGATTTTCTCCGCTTCTCGCTCGGCACTGGCAACCTGTTGACCCAGCTCGAAAGCCTCATCATCATCGCCAAGGCCGGCCTCCTGGCGTTCCCCCATGCGTTTGCAGGTCGATAAGCGTATGCACCTTGGTTAACAGCGTCAGCGTCGTCGTCGCGTTCTTCTTGAACCAGTAGCGATCGCCGTGCTCCTGTTGAGTGTGCGCGTCAATGGCCTTTCCGGCACCAGGCCAGTTATCCGGATCGGCTTCTTCCAGCACCACATCCGTTAATTTATCACTCAGCTTGCTGAGACGTGTTTTTTCATCGTTATGCATAAAAAAGCGCCGTGATTATCACAGGGCTATCATGGACTTGCTGAAAGGTCGGGATCCCGACCGATTAGCGCTAGCGGGTTTATTGCGGCAGCCTGTCCTGCGGACGCCACCAGTAGGTTTGATTAAACTCTTTCCGGGAACGCTTTTCCATTCGACGCAAGTAGCCCGGTGAAAAGATTTCCTGTAGCTGATTAAAGACCATATGGTCAAGCACCGCCTTAGTATACCATAAATTTTGCCCTGGTATCATGCCCTTGGCAAACTTGACGAGATCGCCCCCCGTTTGTTCCGGCTTACCCTCGACCGCATTGAGCGGGACCCCTTGCAACAGTTTAATGACGTCATCGACGACCCCCGCCACTGGACCGAGCATGGAGGCCAATGCGCCAGAGCCATACCGGGTGTGGTCGGAAAGCAGAAAATCACCATACAAGCCCACACCGCCGCCCTTTAAAAAGACATTGACCCAAAATTGCAGGGCTTTATCGCCTGTCATATCCCGCGGGTTACGTCCCGCAATGACCTCACTGATTTGTTGGGACATCGCGCCCAATACTGTCGTGCTCGCCAGAAAGGCCGCCAGATACGCCGCACGACCGCCCGCAGAGGGCATATTCAACGCACGTGACCAATGACGCATCATGACCGCGATGGGGAAAGATTTGAAGAGAAAAACACTACGCATAAGCTCGCCTCGCCAGTCCCCGCGCTGCATCGTCGCGCCGGTCACCATGCGCTCGCGCGCACCGGGCGTAACCACCGCCATATCCACTTCCTCGCTTACGGCGCCGAGCAATTTGCGCATCGCCTCAAATTTAACCCGCTCGGCATTACCAAACGCCGCAAGTTTTTCGTTCGGGATACGCATGATGCTTTCCGGGGTTAACATCGTTGTGTTGCCGTTTCCCCAGTCCTCTTGCTCGGCCAGCTTCCATATCTTCCAATCTTGCGAGGTGATACCTTTGCTTTTCAGTATTCGCGCGTCCTCATCAGCAATTTTTGCGATGTCCGCATGCTTGCGTACAAGGTTACCAATACCGCCCATCATAGTCACGCCGTAGGCCCGCTTATGCGCATCCGACCACGCGGATAGCCCAACTTGCCCGCATCACCGCGTTTGCGGCCCAACGTGAGGCAGAAGGGCCCATATTATCGGTCGCCCATCGGTTAACGCTTCCTAACAAGGTTTCCATCGCCAGGCCAGCGCCGCGGGCAAGCCGGAGCTCGTCCTTATTTCGCCGGGTTCATCGCCGCAAGCTGATTGCGTAATAGCTGTGCTATCGGCAAGTTATTGACCTTGGCAGTCAGGTACATCGTGCCGTTATCGGACAGCGAGGAAATCAGCGCCGATCCTAACCGCGAAGCCACTAGCCAGTTACGTACGTGATCCGCCCAGCGGGCAATATGAGGATTGGCGACCGGCTGCGTTTTACCTGCGATAAAGTTGTAAAGGCTCTCCGTTTTGTTCTTTAGGTTTTTTATTTTGCCGGTTCGTGATGGCGTTTCGTCAGCGGTTTTAGCCGCCAGCTCGTCAAGCAGAGAGCGGAACACATGATCGGGGTTAGGGCCGTAGGTTTCCACCAACGCGATATCTTTACTAATGCCATCCAGGTGGTTGACAAGAATATCCCACATCGACTTTTCCCCGAAGCGCTGCTGATAGGCTAAATACCCTTCCGCGTCCTTAAAGTAGATTTGCCTTTCAGCGTTGCCACGATTGGCGCGCGCGCCAGACAGGCGTAGCCCCGAATCACCGAGTTTGTTCATGCCGCCGGTGGCAATGGTCTTGTAAGTATGACCAAGAAAATCGGCGACTTCCTTATCGCTCATCAACTCACCGTTCTCTTTTACGTACTTATTGCGGTCAAGCTTCCCTAGCACAAACCCGACCCAATCGGATTGCGTGGCTTTACCTATCTTTTCCATAGAATGGTGTTGCGGCAAGCCCCAATCTTCCAGATAACCGATATAGCCTCCGGCATCGTTAAAGCGACGCTGCAACAGCTCGGAAACGTTTTTCCACGCTTCCGCGCCTTTCTTCGCTCTGGCGTTGCCGGTATCCTGCCCGCGCATTTCGTAGACCAGATCGCGCACCCCTTGCGTATCCTCAAAAAGCTGAAAGAAACGCGGGTCAATGGTAAGCGCCCCGTGGAGGACGTCTTAAATTATTGGTGGGTTTGTTGTATGAGACAGTAAACCTACGTTACACGCTTATGCTCATTGTATTTTCACATTATATTGATTTTAATAACTTTTATTTCCATCCCGGTTTGAGTGATATGAAATTAGTGGTTCTGAAGTTTGTGATAGTGTCCATTAAAATTTAAGTGGACACTATCATCGCCGGATTATCCATGATCTGACAGCCGTCCCTTATAGGATGCGGGTTCACTAGGCATCGTAGTGGAACATATTCTTACCGGGCCATACAACAAATCCACCAATAATTCAAGACGTCCTCCACGGGGCGCTTACATTTTCATCACCTTTTCCGACAGCGTCGAGTCGATAGCCGATCGATTGCGCCCCCTTAACGCCCTGTTGAACAAATACCAGGTGGCCGATTTGCATACCACCTACACCCTGGACTATGACTGCCCGTTCAACTGGAAAATGGCGGTGGAAACGTTTATGGAGTACTATCACAACTCCGCCGTGCACCGGACCACGCTGGAGGACAGTTTTCCGGGACGCTTGAGCTATATCGGCGAAGATGGTCCCGGGCTGGACGCTGTGTCATCAGCCGCTGCGTAAAAACGGCGATATTTCGGAAGTCCTGACCCCTGGCCTTATCCCCCTGAGTGGCTTCACCGAGCAGGATATGCGGCAAATTGATCTAATTGCTCATTTACCCCACCTGTCTTATCGGGCTTAACCCTGACCACCTAAGTATCAGTACGCTATTGCCGGAGGATCGCCATATGACCCGTTGGCATCGGCTGGTGCTGGTGTCCAAAGCATCCGCCGCGCAGCCGGACTTTGCCGCGACGGCGGCTGAAATGAAGAACGGCCGCCTAGGCATTATTGATGAGGATCTTGGCATCAATGCGGCGCAGAAAATCGGCAGCCGCTCGCGCATGGCGCGGCCGGGCCGGCTCGGTCATCTGGAAACCACCGTGTGGCATTTGGCCAACTATTTGCGCCGCCGTTTATAGTCGCGCGCGGTTGGCATAAGGCGTTTGTCCTCTGCTTAACAGTAAGGAAACGGCAATGAAAATGGTAAAACTCGGGCGCTCGGGGCTGGAGGTTTCGGCTATCTGTTTGGGCTGCCTCACCTATACCTCGCCGGAAAAGAGCGGCTATGGCTGGACGCTGGATGAACGGCAAAGCCGTCCCTTTATTCAAAAGGCGCTGGAGAGCGGCATCAACTTTTTCGATACCGCCAATGTGTATTCGGGAGGCGAGAGCGAGGTCGTGCTGGGCCGGGCGCTGAAAGATTTCGCCCGTCGGGAGGAGGTGGTGATTACCTCCAAGGTCTATAACCCGATGCGCAAGGGGCCCAACAGCAAAGGATTATCCCGCAAATGCATCATGACCGAAATCGACGCTAGCCTGAAACGGCTTAACACCGATTACATCGATCTGTATGAAATCCATCGCTGGGATTACGACACGCCCCTGGAGGAGACGCTGGAGGCGCTGCACGACCTGGTAAAGATGGGCAAGGTGTGCTATCTCGGCGCCTCCTCGATGTACGCCTGGCAATTTTGCCAAGCGCTGCACGTCGTGCGGGGCCGGCGATGCCTATGCGGAGTTTCTCTACGCGGCGACCGAGCAGGCGGACCGGCAGGTTATCCAGGCGGTGACCGAGGTGGCGACGCAGCGCGGCATTCCGCAGGCGCAGGTGGCGCTGGCCGGGCTTTACAGCAAGCCCGCGGTGGTGGCGCCGGTGGTCAGCGTCACGGCCCTGCAGCATTTGGAAGACGCGCTCAGCGCCACGGAACTGACGCTGAGCCGCGAGGAAATCGCGATGCTGGAAGCGCCCTATATCCCTCACCCGATCGTTGAACATTCATGATGCGACGGGTTTCACCTCCTATGGCAGAGCAGATGATGAAAAAGACCGAACAGCAGATAACCGATCTGGAACAACAATTACAGCAGCAGGGCGTGCAGTATTGTATGGGCGCCTATGTGGATATTCACGGCGTGCCGAAAGGCAAAGTGGTGCCGATTGGCCATTTGCGCCAAATGGCGGCGGGGTTGGAGCGCTATACCGGCTATGCCCTTGATGGTCTCGGCCAACTGCCTAACGAAGATGAACTTACCTCGATTCCGGATCTGGACGGGATAATCCAACTGCCCTGGGAGCCGAAAATCGCCTGGATGCCGGCCGATAATGCCTTTCAGGGCGAACCCTATCCCCTCAGTACGCGGGTGGCGCTGAAGAATGTGCTGGCGCAGGCCGACGCGATGGGCTTTGGCTTTAATCTGGGGATCGAGTGCGAGATCTATTTGCTTAAACGCAAACAAGACGGCGGACTGTCGGTGCCGGATGCGGACAACAAGCTCAATAAACCCTGCTACGATTTGCAGGGGTTTATCGGCCAGTTTGCCTGGCTCGACAAAGTATCCTCCACCATCAATCAACTGGGTTGGGATCTCTACTCGCTGGACCACGAGGATGGCAACTCGCAATTTGAATTTGATTTCAAATACGCCGATGCCCTGACCAGTTGTGATCGCTTTATTTTCTTCCGTTTCATGGCCAAGCACTATGCCCGGGAATTAGGGCTGGTGGCGACAATGATGCAGAAACCCTTCGCAAATAAAACCGGTACCGGCGCGCACTTTAATATGTCGTTGTTTGATAAGGCCCGCGGCGAGAATATTTTTCAATCCGCGCAGGATCCGCGCGGGCTGGTGCTGTATCAGACGGGGTATTACTTTATCGGCGGCCTGCTGCGCCACGGGCGCGCGCTTTGCGCCGCCTTCGCGCCCACGGTGAACAGTTATAAACGGCTGGTGCGGCAGGGAGCGATGAATTATTTCTCTTGGGCGCCGGTATTCAACTCTTATGGATCCAATAACCGCACCAACTCGGTACGGGTACCGGCCGGCGGCGGCCGCTGCGAATCGCGCAACACCGACGGCGCGGTCAATCCCTATCTGGCGGCGGCGCTGGCGGCCGGGCTGGAGGGGATCCGCGACAAAATAGACCCGCGTGAACCGAACGAAGACAATTTATATGCCATCAGCTAACAGGAGCGGCAGGCGCGCGGCATTGATTTTCTGCCGCAAAACCTGCTGGAGGCGGTGGAGGTGTTCAGCAGCGATCCTTTCGTCGAGGCGACGCTCGGTAAAGCGCTGAAGGATTAATTCGTCAAATACAAACTGCAGGAGTGGAATCACTATCACCTGCATGTGTTAGCCAATGGGAAATCGAGCGCTATAGCACGATTTTTTGAGGCGAAATGCCGCCCTGCGGGGGCGTGTCGCCGGTTTGCGGAGCAGAACGATGAATGAGCAGCCGTTCATGGAGGTGGTGGTCACCGAAAAGCGGGATGGGGGCACCGGGGTTATCCTTTTAACCCTGGCGCGCCGGCGCGCATATCGCGGTCCGCCTGAGCCCCTCGCTGTTGCGTCATTACTCGTTGTGCGGCGATCCCGAGCAATTACACCATTACTGGTTGGCGGTGCTGGTCACCCGGCACTCCCGCGGCGCCGGGGAGTACCTGCGACAGCAGGTCATGCCGGGACAGACCCTCGCCATCGGCGCGCCGGTGACGCTGTTCGCACTGCAACAACATCCCTATCCGGCGCTGCTGCTGGCGGGAGGCATCGGCATCACGCCGCTGTTGCCGATGGCGCTGACCCTGGCGTGTCAGGGGCGCCCTTACCGGCTGTATTATTTCGGCCGGCCGGACACCCTTAGCGCTTTCGACCTGCAGGGGGCGTGGCGGGAGATTGCGCCGGCGCTCAGAGTGCACCATCAAGCGCCGGCGGATCCGTGCGGGCTACTGACGCGCTGGCTGCGGCACGTGGGGCGTAGCGCGCTCTATCTCTGCGGATCGCAGCCGTTTACCGCGCCGGTGCGGGATTTCTGCGCGCGGCACGGCGTCGCGACGAGGATCTGCATTATGAGCTGTTCTCGCCGCCGGCGCTAGCGCAGGAGGGGACGTTTATGGTGCAACTGCACCCGTCGGGGCAGCGGTTAGCGGTCACGGGGGAGCAGACTATCGTCGAGGCGCTAAACCTGGCCGGCATCGACACCGAAACCGCCTGCGGCATCGGCGGTACCTGTCAGGCGCGGGTGGTGCGCGGTATTCCGGACCACCGCGACAATTATTTGACGCCGGCGGAAAAAGAACAAAACAACCGGATATTGCTGTGCTGTTCGCGCGCCCGGGCGCCGGAAATCGTCATCGAACTGCAGGACTGACCTGCCGTTTATGCCGGCTTGACCGCCAGATGTTCAAATACAAACTCGCGCATGCAATTGATGGCATGTTTGTATTTAAATTTAGGAAACATGACCGTGCGGAATAACACCCCATCGAGGTAGGTCGAAATAAACATCGCCATATCGGCGGGGTTTACCTCGCGAAACACCCAGGCCTGTATGCCGTCGGTGAGGGTATTTTTCAGCACCACCGACTCTTTTTCATAAAATTTTTTAATCGCTTTATCGATTTGGGGGTACGGCCGTGGGTGCCGGCATAATCCAGGCTGATCTTGGCCAGCTTTTGCAGCAAATAAAATTGCATGATATGTATCTGGATCCAAAGAAACAGCACTTGCTGGGGATCGCGGGCGTCGTGTTTGATAGCCTCGAACTGCTCGAAAGCTTTTTCTACTGTGGATTCAATGACTTTTAGAAAAAGATTTTCTTTAGATCCAAAATAGTAATAAATCAAAGCTGAATTATGGCCCGTGGCGTCGGCAATATCTTTGATTCTGACGGAAGAGTAATTTTTCCGGGCGAATAATTCCAGTGCGCAATTAAGCAGGGTATTCGCCACATCCCCCGGCTGGTTTTTTTTCCCCTTAACGGTGGCGGCGGGCGTCATAGCGGTCTTTGTAGCGCGAGTTTTCATAATCCTTTCCGGCTCAGAGAGCCTGTTTTTTTAACGAGCAAGCGTGGGTCAGGAAAACAGGATTCCTAAGCCGTGCGCGGCTTGGATTAACAAGGCGCTGTTTCGGCGCCTCGACGGATAAATAGTACCATAGACGTGAAATTGGCAACAAGTTAACTATCTGATTAATTAATCACCGCGGGTGCGGTGCGCGAGGGGGTGATGATGCAGGACACTCAACATTGTGAGCTGGGGGATTTTATCTTGCACAGCGGCGATCGGATGCAAAACGCCCGGCTGAGTTATGTGACCTATGGCCGTTTTAACCGCCGGCGCGATAACGCTATTTTGCTGCCGTCCTGGTATGCGGGTGACCATCGCGGTTGGGACGCGCTTATCGGCACAGGCCAGGTGCTCGATCCGGCCCGGTATTTCATTATTTGCACCAATCTGTTCGGCAACGGTGTCTCCAGCTCCCCCCAGCCATCCCGGGCCGCAGCAGGGCCGGCGCTTCCCGGCGGTGACGCTTCTGGATAACGTCCGGGCGCAGCACCGGCTTATCCACGATCATTGGCAAATCGACAGACTGGCGCTTATCGCCGGCTGGTCGATGGGGGCGATGCAGGGGTATCAGTGGGCCACGCTCTATCCCGATGCGGTAGACGCATTGCTGGCGGTGTGCGGCAGCGCCAAATGCTGGCCGCTGAATCAGGTATTTCTCTCCGGCATAGCCGCGGCCCTGCAGACGGACCCGCTATTTCAGCAGGGAAGTTATACCCGCCCGCCGCTAAAGGGGTTGGCCGCCTTCGGCCACTGCTATGCGGGTTGGGCCTATTCCGCCGCGTTCTATCGCCAGCATCTCTACCGGCAGTTAAATTTTTCGACCCGCGAGGCGCTGTTGCACTATTGGGAGCAGGATCATCAAGGGCGCGACGCCAATGACCTGCTGTGCATGCTGCATAGCTGGCAGACGGCAAATATCGCCGATAATGCACACTTTGGCGGTGATTTCGACGCGGCGATGGCGGCGATTACCGCCAGGACCGTCGTCATGCCCTGTACCACCGACAGCTACTTCACGCTGGAAGAGGCAGAGATGGAATGCGGCTTGCTGGCCCGGGGGGAATGGCGCCCGCTGGCGTCACCGTTTGGTCATTGCGCCGGCGCGCCGGGCCGGCTGCCGCCGGCGGAAAGCGCGTTTATCTGTCGGGCTATGGCCGACCTGCTGGCGGCGTGAGACGAGGCGGTATTCCTCCGCCGGGCCGGGAGCGGCATCCCCCCCGGCCCGGCGGGCGGTGAGCTAATCGACAATTTCCAGCTCGACCACCCGGCCCTGATCAAACCAGGTTTCCAATCCGGTGACGCGCAGTTGCAGCGCCCCTTCAACCACCTCGCCGATGTAGGAAATCGGCAGCGGTTCTTCGGCGGTGTCGTCGCCGTAAACCACGCAAAATTGCTGCCGCGAACTGTAAAAACACACCGAGCCTGTGGCTTTACCGTATTTCTCCCGGCGCAGTTTGCCCACCTCTTCGGTTTTATATTTATTTTCCCAGGGCGCGACAATCGGTATAGTGAAAAACACCATATCGCCAATCAGCTTGCAGTGCTGCAGCACGCTTTTCATCGGCAATTTCGCCCGCAGTTCCCGGGCCAGGTTGGGCACTTTATCTTCCCAGACTTCTATCTATAAGGCAAGCCGGTTCACCAGCAACGTTCATTCGTAATTTCATGGTGGTACCCGTATTGGTGATAGCGTGAAAAGGAAAGTTAGACCGATTTAACCCGGCGGAAACGTAAGCGCCCCGTGGAGGACGTCTTGAATTATTGGGGGGTTTGTTGTATGAGACAGTAAACCTACGTTACACGCTTATGCTCATTGCATTTTCACATTGTATTGATTTTAATAACTTTTATTTCCATCCCGGTTTGAGTGATATGAAATTAGTGGTTCTGAAGTTTGTGATAGTGTCATTAAAATTTAAGTGGACACTATCATCGCCGGATTATCCATGATCTGACAGCCGTCCCTTATAGGATGCGGGTTCACTAGGCATCGTAGTGGAACATATTCTTACCGGGCCATACAACAAACCCACCAATAATTCAAGACGTCTTCCACGGGGCGCTTACTCTTTAAGTTTAAGCAGGTCCTGCATACCGGCAAAATGATACGTCATCGATCCCAGCGGGACATCGGCGGCGGCGGCGATCTTGCGGTGGGTAATACTCGCCACGCCATGTTGCGCAATCATATCGAGCGTCGCGTCAATAATACGCGCCCGCCGATCCGGGTCGGTACGCCGGCTTTTCTTGCTGCTCATAAAGGTGCCCTCGAAAGGCTAAGGTGATAGAGGAAAACGGCCGTCCGCCAAAGTGTACATTTGTACATTATCATGGATGATGCTAGTCTCAGAAGCAAGATGCCTTTCCATCAGGAGTTCGCTTGAGCCTGACCAGTATGCAACGCCGCGGCCTCGCGCTATTTTTCTTTATGCCCAGACTCTGTATGGCCTCCTGGGTAACCCGCCCGCCCGCCATTCGCGACCGCCTGCACGCCTCCACCGCCGAAATGGGCATGGTGCTGTTTGGTCTATCGCTGGGCTCGATGGGCGGCATCCTCAGTTCCGGCTGGCTGACCCGCCGCCTCGGTACCCGACCGGTAATTATTACCGGCATGGCGATGGTGACGGCCGCAATGCTTGTCATTGCCTGCGGCGCGGCGGTCTCGCAGTCGACGCTGGTCGCGGCCGGGCTGTTTTTCATCGGGGTCGGCATGGGTAGCGCTGAAGTGGCGATCAACATCGAAGGGGCGACCGTGGAGCGGCTGCTTGACCGCCCGATGATGTCGATGCTGCACGGCTGCTATAGTCTGGGTACCCTGGCGGGCGCGGCGATCGGCATTGGTCTGACCGCCATGAATTTCCCTATCCAATGGCATCTACTGCTCATTGCAGGTATTGCGCTACCGGCGGTTCCCTGGGGATTGCGCTCGATTCCGGCCGGCACGGGTAAGGCGCAGGCGACAGTGGAAGGGCATCGGCGCAGCGGGTCGATGCTGAGGGTGATGAAAAACCGTCAGTTGCTGATGATAGGCGTCATCGTACTGGCAATGGCGCTGGCGGAAGGCTCGGCCAGCGATTGGCTACCGTTGTTGATGGTGGACGGGCATGGTTTCAACGCCACGTCCGGTTCGCTGATTTACGCCGGCTTTGCGCTGGCGATGACCGCCGGGCGATTTGGCGGCGGCATGTTCCAAGTGCGGTTCGGGCGGCTTAATGTCGTACGCGGCAGCGCGCTGCTGGGAGCCCCGGGACTGGCGCTTATTATTTTCGCCGATAACGCGCTAGTGGCCGGCGGCGCGGTGGTCTTATGGGGGCTGGGCGCCTCTCTCGGCTTTCCTCTTACGATCTCTGCCGCCGGCGACAGCGAGCATTTTGCAGCGGAGCGCGTCAGTATCGTAGCCACGCTGGGCTATGTGGCGTTTTTGGTCGGCCCGTGCCGGTTCCGGTCATGTCCGATCACTGATTCCGGTCGCCCGATCAGCGATTCCGATTCTGTCCGATCGCTCATCTTCTGTTCCGCCATACTCTGGAGACTTTTAGCTTCCGGAGGTATGGCATGGCACGTAAAAAGAAGAACGCGAGAACAGAAATGTGCATCTATATCAATTTATTACGCATTAAATTTGAGCAGCGTCGCTCGAATCGCACCATCGTAGCAGCGCTCGGCATCGGCTGTACCACAGTGCACGATATCCTCGGCCGATTCACGGTAGCTAACCTGCTCTGGCCATTGCCGGCGGAACTGTCCCCCGTCGACCTCGACCGCCTGCTCTATCCCGGCAAATCCGGCAAGGCTATCAAGACCTTACCCAGCTGGATTGATATCGATACCGAGTTAAGCCGCAAGGGCGTGACCAAACAGCTGCTCTGGATGGAATATCAGGCCGCCGTGGGCGGTGATGCCCTCGGCTACTCACAGTTCTGTGCACTG
>NZ_JBLKSS010000022.1:0-2722 GCF_047607725.1 Sodalis sp. (in: enterobacteria)
TCCAGTCAGGGTGTTTCTTTAGCCTGTGTTAAAAAAGTGACATGAGTACAGTAGTTAGTATCAAATAAGTTGCTTTTGTGTTTTTTTTGAGCGTATCAAAAATTTTGCCTTTCAGTATCAAATGATTTGCCGCGCAATACGGGATTTTGTTTCCCTTTACCGGCATGCTGCTCAGTCCGGTGGTGGCGGGCGCGGCCATGGAGCTCTCCTCCATTACCGTAGTAAGCAACGCCAACCGGCTCATCCGCTTCAAACCCGCCCCCGCCGTCGACGCCGGCGCGCGGGTGAAACAGGCGGCGGCAGATTCCTGACCGTCCCTCCGTCGCTTCATGCTACCCTTAGCCAACAAATGAGCACCGGAGCGATAGGCATGAGAAAGGTATTACGGCGCTTGGCGGTCTGCCCCCCTAGCACGTGGCCCTGCTGCTGCAATCGCGCCAGGCGGAGCGGCTGGGTTTAAGCGCCGATTTCGGCATCGATTATCAATTAATCCAGGCCGCGCGCGCCAATGACCAACCGGTCATCGAACAGGAGGGGCTGGAGGAAAAGCTGGCGCTACTGCGGCGGCTGCCGGATCAGGGCGTGGCGCTGCTGGCCGATACCCTGACGCATTGGCATACCAACGCGCGCCTGCTGCAGGTGATGATCGGCTGGTGGCTGGAGAGTCGGCCGGTGGACGTCCGCCAGGCATTTCCCTCCACCTTCAGTCAGGATCTGTACAGCTACCTGATGACCGATCGCAATCATCGCTGAAAATCCACGCTGCAACAATTGCCGCCGGGCACCTATGTGGTAGCGGTAGGCGCCTTGCATCTTTACGGCGCTGATAATCTGCCGGGTCTGCTGCGGCAATGAACGCCGTCGCGGATCATTTACCCGTTGCGCCGCTTGCGCTACCCTGAACGCCTGAACTTCTGTTATCAGGACCCTGTCATGACGCCCGCGGTCACGTTATTGGAAAAAAAACGTATTCCTTTTATCCTGCATACCTACGAGCACGATGCCAACGAAACCCATTTTGGTGAGGAGGTGGTGCAAAAACTGGGGCTGAGCGCCGATCGCGTTTATAAGACCCTGCTGGTCTGCCTGAACGGGGAAGCGCGGCAGCTGGCGGTGGCGGTCACCCCTGTTTCGCTGCAGTTGGATTTGAAGAAAGTCGCGCGCGCCCTTGGCGCCAAAAAAGCGGAAATGGCCGATGCGCAGCTAGCGCAGAAAACCACCGGTTACCTGGTCGGCGACATCAGCCCGCTGGGCCAGAAAAAACGCCTGCCGACGGTCATTGATGCGCCGGCCCAGGCCTTCTCTACAATGTTTGTTTCGGGCGGCAAGCGCGGCCTGGATATCGAGCTGGCGCCGGCGGATTTGCAAAAGTCGTTGGATGCCCTGTTTGCCGATATCGCCAAACGCGAGGTCTAACCCCAGATCCTATCCTTTTCAGGCGCAGGCGGCGTCAATGACCGCCGCTCACGCTGCGTCACCGTTTTAACGCCTTGTCGCCGCAGTTAAACGGCGGGAAATGCGCCATTGTGGGCCAGAATTACCGAAAGAGCGGCCTTTTTGCTGTCCGTAGCGAAATTTTATTGCGCTGCGCGTGGCGGCAACGCAAAATCCGGCCGCAGCGCCAGGCTCGCCGGTAGTCGGCGACGCATGAATTGCCTTGAGAAATGGCGCGTTACCGTTTTTTTCCTTCATTTCATTTTATTTGTCAATTTTAAGTAAAAAAACGTTCACTCATAGGCAAGATCCCCTAAACTGAATATGTAACACTTTGTATCAACCGATGACAGAGGAGTCCTGATGCATCATGCCACGCCGCTCATCAATACCATTGTAGGAGGGCTCGTCCTGGCATTTTTGCTGGGGATAGCAGCAAATCGGTTGCGTATTTCTCCTTTGGTGGGATATTTGGCCGCCGGCGTGCTGGTTGGTCCCTTTACTCCCTGGTTCGTCGCCGATACTTCGTTGGCGCCTGAGCTGGCAGAGCTTGAGGTGATCCTGCTGATGTTCGGCGTCGGGCTACATTTCTCCTTAAAAGATCTCATGGCGGTGAAACACATCGCCATTCTGGGCGCTATCGCGCAAATTGCGGTGGCGACGCTGCTGGGCATGGTCTTTTCCTCCGTCATGGGCTGGACTTTACTCAACGGTCTGGTGTTTGGCCTGTGCCTGTCCACCGCCAGTACCGTGGTGGTGGTGCGCGCTCTGGAGGAACGGCAGCTGATTGACAGCCGCCGCTGCCAAATCGCCATCGGTTGGCTTATGTTGAAGATTTAGTCATGGTGCTGACGCTGGTGCTGTTGCCCGCTTTCGGCGATATCCTGGGCACCCAGGGTACCGGCAGCACGCAACTCTGGCGCAAGCTGGCGTTGAGCATCGGTAAAGTGGTCGCCTTTATTACCCTGATGATTGTGGYGGGCCGCCGGCTGGTGCCGTGGGTGCTGGCCAAGAGCGCCAGCACCGGYTCTCGTGAATTGTTCACCCTCGCCGTACTGGCGTTGMCGYTGGGCATTGCTTTCGGCGCGGTAGAGCTCTTCGGCGTCTCCTTTGCCCTCGGCGCCTTTTTCGCCGGCGTGGTGTTAAACGAATCMGAACTCAGCCATCGCGCCGCTCACGATACGCTGCCGCTGCGCGACGCCTTTGCGGTATTGTTTTTTGTCTCGKTGGGCATGCTGTTCGACCCCACTATTCTGCTGCGCGAGCCGCTGGMGRYSCTGGCSANNNT
>NZ_JBLKSS010000022.1:2728-10265 GCF_047607725.1 Sodalis sp. (in: enterobacteria)
TATCTTGCTGGGAAAATYGGCCGCGGCCTTCGCGCTGGTCAAGCTGTTCGGYCTGTCGCTGCGCMCCTCGTTGACCATCGCCGTGAGCCTGGCGCAAATCGGGGAATTCGCGTTTATTCTGGCCGGTCTGGGCATCGCGCTCAATATGCTTTCCGAACAAGGGCGCCATTTAGTCCTGGCCGGCGCGATTCTGTCAATCATGATCAATCCGCTGATGTTCGCCCTGTTGGAGTGCTATCTGACGCGCTACGATAATGAAARCGATGCCCGCGAACCACAGCAGGAGGAGAATGCCCCACTACCGCCGTCGATAAGCCACCACGCGCTGCTGGTGGGCTATGGCCGCGTGGGCAGCTTGATCGGAGCAAAGCTGCTGCAGGCGGGCGTGCCGATGGTGGTGGTGGAAAATACCCGCGCCCGCGTGGATGCGCTGCGTGATCAGGGGGTCAATGTGGTGCTGGGCAACGCCGCCCGGGCCGAGATTATGGCGCTGGCGCGGCTGGACACCGCCCGCTGGCTGCTCGTGACCATTCCCAACGGTTTCAAGACGGGAGAAATTGTGGCGCTGGCGCGCGAACAGTATCCCGATTTGACCATCATCGTTCGCGCGCACTACGACGATGAGATGGACTACATCACCGAGCGCGGCGCCACGCAGGTGGTAATGGGAGAGCGGGAAATCGCCAACAGTATGATTGCCCTGCTGCAGCGGGAAATGGAGCAAACGCCCCTGCAGCCCTCCTGCGCGGTCTAAGGCCGCRCAGGCGGCCGCAGGTGGAAAGCTCGGCAGCCGCAAACACGGGCCGTCTGCGGCCGCAAACGTCGAGTAACAGTTATCGCAGCTCCGCCATAACGAGCTGACGCAGCATCTCCACATGGGCCGCATCGTCGTTCAGCGCCGGAATATAATGGAACGCGCTGCCGCCGGCATGTTCAAATATTTCCCGATTTTGTRCCTGGATCTCTTCCAGCGTTTCCAGGCAATCGGCGGCGAAACCGGGGCAAATTACCTGCACCCGCTTCACCCCCTGCGACGATAGGCTTTTCATCGTTTCATCCGTGGCGGGCAGTAGCCAGGGATCGCGKCCGAAACGCGACTGAAAAGTCATCAGCACCTGTTCGGCCGGATAATCCAGCGCCGTGGCCAGGGCCTGGCGCGTGACATCGCACCGCTGCGGATAATCGTCTCCCTCTTCGGYGTAGCGCTGCGGTATACCGTGGAAAGAGAGCACCAGGCGATCCGGYCTGCCGTGCCGGGCAAACGCNTGNGCNNNGCTNNCNNNNAGCGCGGCAATATACGCCGGATGCGCCRCGTAATCGCGAATGAAGCTTATGGACGGTAAGCATCGGTAAYCCATCAGGCTGCGCGCCACCGCATCCCAAATCGCGGCGCTGGTGGAGCAGGAATACTGCGGATACAGCGGCAGGATGTATAAGCCGGGTGATGTCTTGGGCGAGAAGCCGCGCCTGCGGCAGCGCCGGCTGGCCATAGCTCATCGCCAGCTCCACCACGACATCCGGCAGGCTGGCGGCCAGCGCCTGCTGCTGACGACGGCTGTAAACCAAAAGCGGTGAACCCTCCTCCATCCAGACACTTTGATACAGCTTGGCCACCCTCGGCGAACGCAACGGCAGGATAACGCCGTACAGCAGCGGTAACCACAACGCGCGCGGCGTATCCACCACGCGCCTGTCGCTGAGGAATTCGGCCAAATAGAGCTTGACCGCCTTGAGGGTGGGGGCTTCCGGCGTGCCCAGATTGACCATCAATACGCCGTATTTTTCCTGCCTCATTGCCGTTTCCTTATCGGTTCGTCGCTGGCGCTAACCCCATGGATTTATCAGGGTTAAACCCGCTATCGGAGAAGGTATTGTAGCGGAAAAGCGGGCTTTGAGAATGGTTATCATCCATTATCATTGCAATAGGTGATGTCTGATGCAGCGTACTCGGGCGCGTCGTCGGCGCGCAGGGGTGTCGTTCGCGATGGCGTCATTCCTTCGCGGGCGCACCGTACGAGGGTCGTTGGGTGAGAGTACGTCGTTCAAGGGTAAGACGTAGGAAAGCGCGTCGCCAGCAAAACGCCCAGGCAAGCGCCTAGCTGCTCATGACGACGGCACTCTCCGCAGCTGACGCATCCGACTTACGGCCCGCGCCCGTGCATAAGCAATACCGCCGCCGTGCCCGGCGCCGGCCAGTTCCCGAGATCCGCCCGGTAAGCAAGACAATCGCCCGGCAGGGTCACTGCCGTCCTCGCGTCGGCCGATATCAACGGCCCACACGGTGAAGAGGTTCATCGCCGTAGCGGCCATTCAGGCCCGTGCGGCAACCGAGAACAGCGGGCCGCCCGGCGCGCAGGCTATCGGTGTCGGTCACCGTTTCCGCACAGGCCGCTGCTTGACGAGGACAAGAACGGCGAAAAATCCGGCGATGAATCAGCCGAGGATAGCGGCCAGCTCGGCGCTAACCTCGTTCACATTGCGGGTGCCGTCGATCGTGAAATAGCGGGTATTACCTGCATCCGCTTCTTTACGGTAATAGTTGATCAGGGGCGCGGTCTGTTGATGGTATTCCACCAGACGCTTGCGTACGGTGTCCTCCTGATCATCCTTGCGGGTGGTCAACGGCTCGCCGGTGACGTCATCCTTGCCCTCCTGTTTGGGCGGGTTGAACTTCACGTGGTAAACCCGGCCCGAAGGCGCATGCACCCGGCGACCGACGATACGGTCGATGATAAGCGTATCCGACACCGCGAACTCCAGCACATAATCCATCGCAATACCCGCCTCTTTCATGGCATCAGCCTGGGGAAGGGTACGGGGAAACCCATCCAGTAGGAACCCATTGCAGAAATCATCTTGTTTAATGCGTTCTTTGACCAGCGCGATCACCAGCTCATCGGTCACCAGTTTGCCGGCATCCATGAGCGCCTTGGCCTGCTTGCCGAGTTCGGATTGCGCCTTCATCGCGGCACGTAGCATATCGCCGGTGGAAATCTGCGGAATGCCGTACTTCTCCATGATAAATTGTGCCTGAGTGCCTTTACCAGCGCCCGGAGCGCCCAGCAGAATGATACGCATTGCGTCAATCCCCTTGCTAATCCAAAAGTATTTTAAAATCTGAAAAAAAACGATAAACCATACCACTACCGGCACGCATTCCTCAAGCAACCGATATCGTTGGCGGCGGTTGTCCGCGGCTTTCGGATTTGCCTGAGGAAAACGGCCCGCCGCTAGCGCATCCGATCATAACGTAAAACCGTTCTGGCGGCGCGGGAATATCATGGCATAGAGAAACTTTTAGCGCCTGGCGGCCAGGGAAAACTGCCTGTGGAGGTAGGTAGGAGGCGTGCTTCGCGCGGCCGAGGCTCGTCGCGGCTATTCTCCGCCCGCAGAGAAGGTGGCAAATCCTCCCTTAGTCGGGGGATTTGCCGTGCTACCGTTAGGCGTTCAGCAGTTGGTTCATACGGCGGATGAACTGGTTAGGATCCTCAAGCGTACCGCGCTCGGCCAGCAACGCCTGATCCAGCAGCAGCTCTACCCATTCGCCAAACGCGCCGTCATCGGCCATATCGGCGGTGCGTTTTACCAGCGGGTGCTCCGGATTCAGTTCAAAGATATATTTGATCTCCGGCGCGGCTTGGCCTGCGGCGGCAAACAGTTTGGCCATTTGCGTCGTCATATCATTGGCGTCAGTGGTGATGACCGCGGGGGTATCGGTCAAGCGATGCGTGAGCCGCACCTCTTTGATGCGCTCGCCGAGATAGGTCTTCACGCGCTCAACGAAAGGCTCAAAGGGCGCTGCTAACAAGCAGTGAAGATATCGACTGCGTGCTGAGTTTGACGGTGTTTATTTGGGCGGTGGGGGCATTCAGCGCCCATTCGCGCCTGGCGGATTTTGCCTCGGATTACCTTGCCGCCGAGCTGGGCACGGCCGGAATTGGCGCCCGCGCCGCCGCGTCAACAATAATCATAGGCGCCGCGGTGCCGCGGCAACTGCAAGAGTGGCGGTCCCGCCAAGGAGAAAGGCACCCCAGACGGGTGCCGGAAACCGCGCGGGCGTCGGCCCTGCCGGCGCACCGGGGGCGTTCAGGCGGGCGTAGCGGAGGGAACAATCCCCGCGGCCGCCGGCCGTGCCGGCATGCCTGATGCGTGGGCGGCGGGGATCACCTCTGTTCGCGCAACTGCGTCCGATACTCCCGCGCGCGGCGGACATAGTTAGCGCAGGTGGCGATCATCTCCAGGCGTTGCGCCTCGCTTACCTCGCGTATCACCCGCGCCGGCGAGCCGAACACCACGCAATGATCCGGGATCACCTTACCTTCGGTAATCAGCGTGTTCGCGCCTATCAGACAGTGGCGGCCGATTTTCGCGCCGTTGAGGATCACCGCGTTAATCCCTATCAAACTGTAGTCGCCTATGGTGCAGCCGTGCAGCATCGCCTGATGCCCGACCGTGACGCCGCGTCCCAGGGTGAGCGGCGCGCCGGGATCGGCATGCAATACCGCGCCCTCTTGGATATTGCTCTGCGGGCCGATGTCAATGCGGTCATTATCGCCGCGTATCACGGCATGAAACCAGACGCTGGCGTCGGCCGCCAGCCGTACCTGGCCGGCCACCACGGCGCCGGGGGCTATCCAGCAGTCCGCGTCGGCGTCGACCTGGTGAGAACTAAAGCATACAGCATCATCACTCCTGTTGTGTGTCAACGGCCCGGACGGCGCTGTGAGCATAATAGCGCGCGCATCACTCGCGGGGCGGCGCTTGCGGGGCATCGGCGCCGTGGGGATTGAGCCCAATGGCGGGCAAACGCTGCAAAATAATCAAGGCCGCCGCCAGGACCGCAACCACCAGCAGGCTCAACGACACCGCCTGCATCAGTGCCAGGGGCAACCACTGCGCCAGCGGCTCGCCGGCGTGGGTCTGCATCAGCACCTGCGGATCGAGATACGCCCCGGAGTGGGCGGACAACCCGCGCGCGCGGAACAGGCGCAACAGCAAGAAGTGGTAACACCCTTTCACCATCGCGCCCACCACCGCCGTGGCGATAAGGGCCCGCACCAGCCGCAGCGATTTTTGCAGCGCGGTGGCGATCCCCATATGCTTGCGCCGCGCCAGCGCTTGGGTAAACAGCGTCAAGTTGATCATGGTGAAGCCCAAGTCGCAGCCGGCCATGATGGTAAGCGTTAGCAACGTGGCAAAACCCGCCCGCGTGCCGACCAGCGCATAGCCGAGACTGGCCAGCAGCAATAAACTGAAGCCGATAAACGGCATCAGCGCCGGGTTGGACAGCCGGGTAACAATACGGCCATTCACTATTGACCCCAGCGTCATACACAGCGCCAGCGGGGTAATCAATACGCCGGCATCCGCCGGGCTGAAACCGTAGCCGCCCTGGAACAGCAGGGGCAGATAGATAAGCAGCGAGAACATGGCGCCCCCCGCCAGCAGCGCCAGCCAGTAGAGCTTTTGCAGGGCGGGGTGGGTGAAGAGCGCGCCGGGCAGAAGGGGATCGGCCGTGCGCCGCTCCCGGCAAAGCAGGCCTGTTGCCGACACCAGCAACACGAGCATCAGCAGGAGGCTCAGGCCGTGAGTGCCCAGCGGTAAATGCTCCACCAGCAACTGGAGTGAAATCAGGCTGGCGGCCACCAGCACCGCCCCGGGCCAGTCGACCTGCGGCGGACCGCTGGTCGGCGGCGCGAAAGCCGGCAAAAAGCACCAGGCGAAAAACAGCGCCACGCCCCCCAGCGGCACGTTCAAATAAAACACGTAGCGCCAGCCATAATGGCTACTGAGGTAACCGCCGAGCACCGGCCCCAGCGCGTTGGCGACGCTTGAAATCATACTCAGGATAATTTGCCAGCGCAGTCGCCGGCGGGTATCGGGGAACAATTCGGGAATACAGGCGAACGCACTGCCTATCACCATGCCGCCGCCGATGCCCTGCAGCCCGCGGGCCACCACCAGCTCCAGCATGCTGGTGGACAGGCCGCATCACACAGATCCCAGGGTAAACACCACCGTTGAGGCCAACACAAACGGTTTATGGCCAAAGTAGTCCCCCAAGCATCCGGAATGGGGATCGCCACCATATTGGCCAGCAGATAACCGGTGGCGACCCAGGCATACAGACTGAAACCCTGCAGGTCGCTGACGATACTCGGCAGCGCGTTGCCGACGATAGTCTGCTCCAGGGACGACAGCAACATCACCAGCGAAATCCCGAGCATCGCGAGCAGCGAGGAACGGAAACTGTCCGGCTGACCGGTCATCGTCCCTGATGGCGTGGCGGATAAAGACATAGGCGACGATTCCGTTATGTTAACTGCGACAGCGCCCGCGCGATGCGCGCGATACCGGTTTCAATGGTGTCGAGGTCGGTGGCGATGGAGATCCTGAAATACGGCGACAGCCCGTAAGCGGCGCCGGCCACCAGCGCCACCTCGGCGTTCTCCAGCAAATACAGCACTACGTCACCGTCGCTTTCGAGCGCGGTGCCGTCCTGCTTGCGCTTGCCTATCACGCCGCCGCAGTTGACGTACAGGTAAAACACCCCCGCGGGCGGCAGGCAGGACAGGCCGTCGATGGCGTTGATAAGCGCTAGCGCCGCATGCTGCCGTGTGCGGTAGGTTTCCCGGTTGGCGGCCAGGCTGGATTGATCCCCTTCATAGGCCGCGCCCGGATGTTTACCGTCGCCAAGGCGGCGCGGCTGGACGTCCTGTGTGCGATCCGTGACGAAGTGGACCGGGCCATTGCCGAGGGAATATCCCGGCAGGACTTTATCAACACGCTGACGCCCCGGCTGCAAAAGCTCGGATGGTGGGGGAAACAGGTCGTGGTGGACAGCCAGGGCAATGCCGAAGCCGTGCAACTGGGCAGCGCCCGACGCCTGGCGACGATATATAACGTCAATACCCGCGTAGCCTATAATGCCGGCCGCTATGCACAGATGATGGCTACCGCAGACCTTTATCCCTACTGGCAGTATGTCGCCGTCGGGGATAGCCGCACCCGGCCCTCACATGCCGCCCTGCATGGCAAGGTTTTTCGTTACGATCACCCCTTCTGGCAAAGTCATTACCCGCCCAACGGGTTTAACTGCCGCTGCCGGGTACGCGCCTTGTCAAAACGCTGACTGAATGCGTTGGGCCTGCGCGTTACGGAAGAGGCCGGTCAGCTACACACTCATGAGGCAGAGGCGGGTGTCGATAAGCGTAGTGGGGAAATCGTCACCACCCCCGTTACCACCTTTGATGATGGCAAGGTAAAAATGACGCCGGATGTGGGCTGGTCCTATCACCCCGGCGCGGCGGCGTTCGGTGTTGACCAGACAATGATCCGCAAACTCCTTGAGGTCAAAGACGCGGCGCTGCGTGAAGCCGTGGTGCAGGAGATGAACAACAGCCCGGCGCGTCAGTTGAGTTTTTCGCTGTGGGCCACGCGCATTATGCAAAGCCGGCGTGCCGGTAACGGCATTCACACGCTGGGCTTTTTGCCGGAAGCCATTGCCCGTGCGGTACAGGCGCGCACGGGGCAGGCA
>NZ_JBLKSS010000023.1:0-31382 GCF_047607725.1 Sodalis sp. (in: enterobacteria)
GTGGAGCCGGAAGCGTATCTGCGCCATGTGCTGGCGATTATCGCGGATCATCCCATCAACAAAATCAAAGAGCTCCTGCCGTGGAACCTCACCATCCCTGCTGAATAACTGTCAATACGGCGCTGGGCGTACGCTTACATTGCCAGCACGGTGGTGAAAATGGCGGTCATCACGCTCTCCATCGCCTGGTTCACCAGCTGCTTTACCACCAATATCTGGTCCATTATTACTTCCAGCGTCAGAAAGGAAGCGGTCGGGGCCGCGTCCGGGATCATCAACGGTATCGGCGCGGGCGTTGGCGGAACGACGGCGGGCTTTGTCGTCGAGTTCCTCCACGGCAGCACCGGCTCCTATCTGCCGGGCTTCGTGGTCATCGGCATCGTCGCTATTGTCGGTGGGCTCAGCGTGTATACCTATTGCCGCATCAAAGGCGCGGGATGAGGTTTAACGCGGCGGCCATTGCTTCTTGCATCCGATGAGGGGGCCGGGGGGCGTTCACCCCTGCGGCTGTTCTGGCGCGCCATCACACGCCGGCGCGGTACCGTCCGACCCTTTAGGCGCTGCCCTTGACTGACAGAATTTGAACAGGCACATCGCGCCGGTGACGGCAACGATCATCGGCGGCAGAAAATTCAGCGTCAGGTCGGTGAACTCGAATATCAGCACTATCGCCGTTAGCGGCATCGTCATCGATGTGGCCAAAAATGCCCCGGCGCCAATGACCGCAAAGGCCCCCGGCGCGGTGCCGGGCCACAACAGATTCCAGGCGCCCCCCAGCAGGCAGGCCAACAGCGCGCCGCAGGTCAAACCCGGCGTAAGCAGGCCGCCTTGGGTGCCGGCGCGTAAACTGCCCCAAATGGCCGCGACCTTCAATACCAATAGCGTTGCCGCCGTCGCCATCAGCAGATGATTGCCAAAGCTCAATTGCGCGGGACCTTTGCCGTTGCCCAATAAGGCCGGGAATGTCGCCGCCAGCAAACCGATAAGGGTAAAATTCAACAGGCATAGCTCGGGCAATAAGGCGTTGTGCGGCGCTCTGTCCCTGGCGCTGCGGGTGAGGCGGCTAAAGCCGTAGGCGGCCAGCCCGAACAGCGGACCGGCCAGCAGCGCAGGCGTCACCGCCAGGGCAGGCAGGTGATATTGCGTTTCATTGCCAAGCCCCGCCCAGGCGCCCATCGTCGCGATAGCGCAGCAGGCCAGCGCCGGGATCATCACCGTGAAGCTGAACGCTCCCATCAGCACTTCCAGTACAAATAGCGCGCCGCCCAGCGGGACGTTGTACACCGCCGCCAGCCCGGCGCCGGCGCCGCAGGCCATCAGGATGCGGGTGTCGGCGTCGCCCAGGCCCAAGATGCGCGCTAGACGGCCGGCGCTCATGGCGCCCACTTCACGGGGCACGACCTCGCGGCCCAACGGCGATCCCAGCGCGACGGTGGTGATTTGCAACAGCGCGTGGATGAGCGTTGCCACCACCGGCATTTCCGGCTTTGCACTGGCAAGCGCGCGGGCAATGCTGACCAGCGGGCGCGCGGGGCGATAAAGCAGCCACCAGCCGCCGCCCGCCACCAGACCGCAGAACATCAGCACGCCGGCGCGGCGCAGGGGGGGAGGCGGCGGTGACGCCCTGTAAAAAGCTCTCTTGGCTGATGATGTGCGGCAAGCTATAGCCAAAAAAGAGATGCTGTATAGCATGAAGCAGCATCGCCAGCAGCATACCGCTAATGCCGGCGACAATGTCGGTGAGGATGACCGCCAGAGTCAGAACGAAAAGAGAACGTGAGGGGGATTTTGTCATAATGCGCATCAACTACTGCAGGTTTAAGTTACGGCGAAGCCAGGACGGCGCGGTCCCGTGGAGCTGAATCGTTAAGTTAAATTATCACGAAATGACGGCCGCCACCTGCGGTAAACGGGCGTCGGAGGCTGATGAGGGCGTGTTTTCGCCGTTTATTTACGGATGGTTTAACTTTTTGCCGTCACCTGCCGGGTACCCGCCGGATAGCGGTGCAACGCCACCAAGGCACAATGGCAGGGTCTCATAACCCAGCGCGGGCAGACGTGATTAAGAGGCATAAGCGCTTTGTGAATAAAGATATATATAATAATAATTATCACTACAAATTATATGTACAGAGAATACATGTGTTGAAATTCAAGATGATGATGACGGTTGGCGTGCTGTGCGCCTCGGCCAGCTGCCTGGCGAGCACTTATCCGCTGACGGTCACCGATATGGACGGCCAAACGCTTACGCTGGCGAAAGAACCCCAACATGTCATATTGCAGGATGGCCGCGATATCCTCTCTTTGGCGCTGCTGGATCGGGAAAATCCCTTCCGCCGCGTGGTGGCGTGGAATAATTTACCCAAGAAACAGAACGTCCAGACTTGGGAACTGCTGAAAAAAGCCTGGCCGGCCGCCGGCGATGTAATCGACATGGGATTTAACGATCAGGGACAGGTGAATCTGGAGAGCGTTATTGCCCAGAAACCGGACCTGATGATAGCGCAATTGCGTGCGAAGCCGGCCCTTGAGCAGACCGGCGTTATCAGCAATCTACAACGGCTCGGTATCCCGGTCATGTTTATCGATTATGAACTGCATCCGGCAAAAAACACCGCCGCCAGCATCACGTTATTGAGCAAGGCGTTGAATCAGGAGGCGCGTGCCGGCGAATACACCGCCTTTTATCAGCAACGTTTCGCCAGCATTCAGCAAACCATAAACAGCATTAAAATCAAACCCACGGTATTTATCGAGCCTATTGCCGGCAATAGCGACAACTGCTGTTTTACTCATGGCCATAATGGCTGGGGTGGACTTGTGGAATCTGTCGGCGCTAACAATATAGGTTCCACGCTGTTACCGGGTGCGTCCGGGTTTGTTTCGCTGGAGAAAATCATTGCCATGAAGCCGGACGTCTATATCATGACCGGGCCAAACGGCCGAATAATAATATATTGCCATTTGGGTACGGTGTTAGCCATGAGCAGGTTGGCACGGTATTCAATACGCTTATTCACCGCACCGGATTGAATGCAATCGCGCCTGTCAAGACGGGAGCGGTATACGGGGTCTATCATCACTTTTATAACCATCCATATAATATTATTGGTATGGAATTCCTGGCCAAAGATCTTTATCCACAGGCGTTCACCCGCCTGGATCCCACGGCGGATTATCATCACATCATCACTACCTATACCCACATCCCGGACGCGCCGATTACGCTGAGTTATCAGCCGTAACACCACGGCGTCGCTCTGTCCTGCCCGGCGTCCGAAACAGGCGCTGGCGCCGGACGGTGAACATCGTTGCAAAACCGTGCCGCCTTCGCACGGCGCCGGGTGGCCAGGAAGGACAGCGCCACAGGGACCGGCGGTAAAGTGGGGCGCCGCAGGCTTTTAGCAGCCTGCGGCAGGGAAGGAGGGCGCCGCTGAGGCGCGGCGGTAAAAGGCGCTTCCGAGCTACCACGCCAGGCGGCAGGAGATGACCTCGCCTTAAAGCTGTCGATGGCAAATAAGCGTCAGGCCAGCGTAGCGCATTCGGCGGCAGACTGCACCGCCATGCGGTCAGGCACCCGCGCTAACCCTGGCGGACAAGCCTTTAGCGCGCCCTGATTTCCCCGCTAAGCCAGCGCCTGCTTTTTCGAGCCAGGCCGGGCAATCCGCTTGTTATCACGCCTGCGGCCAACGTTCATCTACGGCTGTGGGCGACGTTCCCCTTCGCCTATGGCCGGAGTTCTCCTACGCCTGTGGTCGACGTTCCTCTACGTTTGTGTCCGACGTTACACTTCGCCTGTGGCCGACGGCCCCCTTCGCCTATGGCTCAAGTTTCCCAATACCGATGGCTCGCGGTTCCCCAACGCCGAGATCCGTTTGCGCGTGCCGAACGCGCCTCCTACGACGCTTGCCCATAAAAGGGGAAAATGAGTGACATTAGCGGAAAAAAGCCAACCGTTTTACCTTTTTGCCGGCGCAACGGCTGCGGAAAAAAAATTAATGGCGGAATAAGACGTCAAGCTTATTGATTTCATTAGAGAGTATTTAAATTATTTCCCTATGCAAAGTCTAAAACAACCGGCGCAGGGTTGAGGGTAAACGATTTCAATTATGACGCTGACGTATCCTATCTTAGCGAAGACTAATTGAAGTCGATACAGCGATGAGAAAAATGTTACATGGCGTGATGAAAGAATATCCGCATATGAGTGGGTAAACACAACTTAAACAAACATTTAAAAATAGCCCTATTCATTGCCGCTCCTAATTTTCATTTAAGGAAATTCAGTTAAGATTCCTCCGGTTTGTAGCGCGGTCATCCATTACAGAACTTTACCGTTCAGCGGCAATACCGTTCACGCCAATTATGTCGCTTGCTGCCGCTCAATCGTGACTCGCCATTTTTAAGGGAAACCGAATAATGTCTGAATTTTTGCCGTTCTCCCGGCCTGCGCTGGGCGAGGCCGAGCTCGCCGCCGTCGGTGAGGTATTGCGGTCGGGCTGGATCACCACCGGGCCGAAATGCGCGCTGCTGGAACAGGCGTTCTGTCAATTGACCGGCAATCACCATGCCATCGCAGTGAGCTCGGCGACCGGCGGTATGCATGTCACGCTCATGGCTCTGGGGCTGCGGCCGGGCGATGAGGTGATTACGCCTTCGCAGACGTGGGTTTCCACCCTGAATATGATCTGCCTGCTCGGCGCTGAACCGGTCATGGTCGATGTCGACCGCGACACGCTGATGGTGACGCCGGCGCTTATCGAAGCGGCGATCACCCCGCGCACCCGCGCCATTGTGCCCGTCCATTACGCCGGCGCGCCGGCGGATATCGACGCCATTCGTGCGCTGGGCACACGCTATGGCATCCCGGTGATTGAGGATGCGGCGCATGCGGCGGGGACTGGCTACAAAGGCCGCCACGTGGGCGCCGCCGGCACCGCCATTTTCTCGTTCCACACCATCAAGAATATGACATGCGCCGAGGGCGGTATGGTGGTCACGGACGACGATGCGCTAGCGCAGCGCATCCGCAGCCTGAAGTTTCACGGTCTGGCGGTGGATGCGTTCGATCGCAACATGCAGGGCCGGGCCCCACAGGCGGAGGTAATGGCGCCGGGTTACAAATACAACCTGGCCGATATCAATGCCGCCATTGCGCTGGTGCAGCTCGATAAACTGCCGCAGCACAACGCGCGCCGCGCGGCCCTGGCCCAGCGCTATTTGCGCGGACTGGCCGAAACGCCGTTTTCTCCGCTGGCGCTGCCCGCCTGGGAACACCACCACGCTTGGCATCTGTTTATTATCCGCGTCGACGAGCGGCGGTGCGGCATTGATCGCGACGGCCTGATGCAGGCGCTGAAAGAACGCGGCATCGGCACCGGCCTGCATTTCCGCGCCGCCCATACGCAGCGTTATTACCGCGAGCGTTTTCCCGATTTGGTCCTGCCGGACACCGAGTGGAATTCCGCGCGCATGTGTTCGCTGCCGCTTTTTCCCTCCATGAACGATGACGATGTCGAGCGCGTGATTACCGCGCTGCGCGCCATTGCGAAGGTTTGATATGACAACATCCATGAAAATAGACAAAGTTTCGATCGTAATCCCGGTCTATAACGAGCAAGAAAGCCTGCCCGAGCTGATGCGTCGCACGGTGGCGGCCTGCGAGCGGCTCGACGCCGCCTATGAAATTCTGCTGGTGGATGACGGCAGCAGCGACGACTCCGCCGCCGTGCTGACCGCCGCGGCCGAAGCGCCGGGCAGCCATATCGTCGCGGTATTGCTGAACCGCAATTACGGTCAGCACTCCGCCATCATGGCCGGCTTCAGCCACGTGACCGGCGATTTGGTGGTCACCCTCGATGCGGATTTACAGAATCCGCCGGAAGAGATCCCGAGGCTGGTCGAGGTCGCGGCGCAAGGCTACGACGTGGTAGGCACCGTGCGCCAGAACCGGCAGGACAGCTGGTTTCGCAAGCGAGCCTCACGCATGATTAATGCCTTGATTCAGCGCACGACCGGCAAAGCGATGGGCGATTACGGCTGCATGCTGCGCGCCTATCGCCGCCATATTATCGACGCCATGCTGCACTGCCACGAGCGCAGCACCTTTATCCCGATTTTGGCCAATACCTTCGTCCGCAAAACCATCGAAATACCGGTGATGCATTCGGAACGCGAATTCGGTGATTCCAAATACAGTCTGATGAAGCTTGTCAATTTGATGTATGACCTCATCACTTGCCTGACGACCACGCCGCTGCGAATGCTGAGCGTTATCGGCAGCATTATCGCCCTGCTGGGGTTCGCATTTTCCCTGCTGCTCATCATGCTGCGCCTGTTTCTCGGCTCCCATTGGGCGGCCGAAGGCGTCTTTATGCTGTTCGCGGTGCTGTTCATTTTTATCGGCGCGCAATTCATCGGCATGGGGCTACTGGGAGAATACATCGGCCGTATCTATAACGATGTGCGCGCCCGTCCCCGTTATTTTGTCCAGCGTGTGGTCAGTCAAAATCCACTCTCGTCTCAACAGGAAACACAATGAAAGCTGTCATTTTTGCTTATCATGATATGGGCTGCGTGGGTGTCACCGCCCTGATTAAAGCAGGCTTTACTATCGAGGCCATCATCACCCATCCTGATGCCCCCGCGGAAAAACCCTTTTTTGGTTCGGTGGCGCGCATCGCCGCGGAACACGGTATTCCGGTGTTTGCACCGGCTGACGTTAACCATCCGCTGTGGGTAGCGCGAATCAAAGCGCTGGCACCGGACGTGATATTTTCGTTTTACTATCGCCAGTTGCTTTGCCAGGAGATCCTGAGCCTGCCGACGGTGGGCGCATTCAATCTGCACGGTTCGCTGCTGCCGCGCTATCGCGGCTGCTCGCCGCTAAATTGGGTGCTGGTCAACGGCGAAGAGGAAACCGGCGTAACCCTGCATCGTATGACGGCGCGGGCCGATGCGGGCAATATCCTGGCGCAGCGCAGCGTGGCGATTACGCCTCAGGATGATGCGCTGTCGCTGCACCGCAAACTGTGCGAGGCGGCGACTACTGTGCTGGAGAGCGTTTTGCCGGCCATCCGTGAGCAACGGTTTAGCGAAACGCCCCAGGACGATAGCGCCGCCAGCTATGTGGGCCGCCGCACGCCGGAAGACAGCCGCCTGGACTGGTGTCAGCCCGCCGCGACCCTCGCCAATCTGGTGCGCGCCGTGACCGATCCCTGGCCGGGCGCCTTCAGCTATGCCGGCGGAGAAAAATTTATTGTCTGGAAGGCGCAAGTGCGTCCGAACAGCGACGCCGCACAGCCCGGCACCGTTTTGTCCGTCGACCCGCTGGTCATCGCCTGTGGCAGCGATGCGCTGGAGATTCAAACCGGCCAGAGCCAGCAAGGGGTGTATATGCAGGGTGGCCAGTTGGCCCAGGCGTTGGGGCTGGTCAATGGCGCCCTGCTGAATCCGCGCCCGCTGGTCAGTCATAAGCTCCGCACCCGCGTGCTTATCCTGGGCGTGAACGGCTTCATCGGCAACCATTTGACCGAACGTCTGCTGCGCGACGGCAATTATGAAATTTACGGTTTGGATATCGGTACCGATGCGATAAGCCGCTTTATGGTGAACCCGCTGTTTCATTTCGTCGAGGGCGATATCAGCATCCATTCGGAGTGGATCGAATATCACATCAAAAAATGCGATGTCGTTCTGCCGCTGGTGGCGATCGCCACGCCTATAGAATATACGCGCAATCCGCTGCGGGTGTTTGAACTCGACTTCGAGGAAAACCTGAAAATAATCCGTCATTGCGTCAAATACCAAAAACGCATTATTTTCCCGTCGACATCCGAAGTTTACGGTATGTGTACCGACCCGGTGTTCGACGAAGACGATTCCAGCTTAATTGTGGGGCCTATCAATAAGCAACGCTGGATTTATTCGGTATCGAAACAGCTGCTGGACCGCGTCCTGTGGGCGTATGGTGAAAAAGAAGGGCTGCGTTTCACGCTATTCCGCCCCTTCAACTGGATGGGGCCGCGGCTGGATAATCTGAATGCGGCGCGTATCGGCAGCTCGCGCGCCATTACTCAATTGATCCTGAATCTGGTGGAGGGGTCGCCGATCAAATTAGTGGACGGCGGCGCGCAGAAACGGTGCTTTACCGATATCAGCGACGGTATCGAGGTGCTGTTCCGCATCATTGAGAACAAAGACCAGAATTGCGACGGTCAGATAATTAATATCGGCAATCCGGAAAACGAAGCCAGTATCCGGCAGTTGGCGGAGTTGCTGCTGGCAAGTTTCGAGCGCCATCCGCTGCGCCAGCATTTCCCTCCGTTCGCCGGTTTCCGCGATGTGGAAAGCAGCAGCTATTACGGCAAAGGCTATCAGGATGTCGAGCACCGTAAGCCGAGCATTCGTAACGCCAAACGCCTCCTGGACTGGGCGCCTTCTGTGCCCATGGCGCAAACCATCGACGAAACGCTGGACTTTTTCCTGCAAACCGTCGATTTGCCGGACGCGACGCAATGAAAAACGTCGGCTTGCGTATTGATGTCGATACCTGGCGCGGTACCCGCGACGGCGTGCCGCGCCTGTTGGAGATGCTAGTGTCGCAGCAGATCCAGGCGACGTTCTTTTTCAGCGTTGGGCCGGATAATATGGGGCGCCATTTGTTGCGCCTGGCAAAACCGCAATTTTTGGTGAAGATGCTGCGCTCGCGCGCCGTTTCGCTCTACGGCTGGGATATCCTGCTGGCCGGCACCGCCTGGCCCGGCAGGAACATCGGCCAGGGGCTGGCCGCGCCGATCCGCGCCGCGGCGGCCGACCATGAAGTCGGGCTGCACGCCTGGGATCATTTTGCCTGGCAGACCTGGGCCGGAGTGTGGAATGAAGGTCAATTGACCGAGCAGATTCGCCTGGCGCGGGATGTATTGACCGCGATTATCGACCGGCCGGTAACCTGTTCGGCGGTAGCGGGCTGGCGCGCGGACGATCGCGTGGTGCAGGCCAAACAGCCCTTTGGCTTTCGTTACAATAGCGACTGTCGCGGCACTGGCCCATTTCGGCCGCTGCTGCCGAACGGCACTTTCGGCGCGGTACAAATTCCGGTAACGCAGCCCACGTTTGACGAGGCCATCGGCCAGACCACGACCCGCGCAGGCTACAACCGTTTCATTCTCGATAGCATCAAAGCGGATGGCGGGACTCCGGTTTACACCATTCATGCCGAGGCGGAGGGCATTGCGCTCAGCGGCATGTTTCGGGAATTGTTGTCGATGGCGGCGGCGGAAGGGATCCGCTTTTGTCCATTGCAGGAGCTCATCCCTCAGGACGTCGCCGCCCTTCCGGTCGGTCGGGTGGTGCGCGGCGTTCTGCCGGGACGGGAGGGTTGGGTCGGATGTCAGCGCTTGTTAAAGTGAGTCGAGAATGAAAGCCACCAAAGCCGGTATCGGGCTGTTGCTCGTCATCGCCCTGTATTATCTGCTGCCGCTGGCGTTTCGTAGCCTGTGGCAGCCGGATGAAACACGCTACGCCGAGATAAGCCGCGAGATGCTGGCGAGCGGCGATTGGGTCGTTCCCCATTTCCTGGGCCTGCGTTATTTTGAGAAACCGGCCGTCGGTTATTGGATCAATAATCTCAGCCAGTGGGCATTTGGCCACACCAATTTCGCCGTGCATTTCGGTTCCACGTTTTCCATTGCCCTGACGGCGCTCATGGTGTACTGGCTGGCACGGCGTTTATGGCAGGATCATCGCCTGGGGCTGACGGCGGCGGCGATTTTCAGTTCCTGCCTGCTGGTCTATAGCATCGGAACCTATGCGGTGCTCGACCCGATGATCGCATTATGGCTGGCGGCCGCCATGTGCGCTTTCTGGCAGGCGGCGCAGGCGCCCCGCGGTTGGCGTAAAGGCTTGGGCTATCTGGCGGTGGGGGTTGCCTGCGGGCTGGGGTTCATGACCAAAGGCTTCCTGGCGCTGGCGGTGCCGGTGCTCGGCGTACTGCCGTGGGTCATCGCACAAAAACGTTGGAAAGAGGTGTTATCTTACGGGCCGCTGGCGTTACTCGGCGCCGTGGCGACAAGTTTGCCCTGGGTTATCGCCATCGCACGTCGCGAGCCGGATTTCTGGCATTATTTCATCTGGGTCGAGCATATACAGCGCTTCGCGGAAGATAATGCCCAACATAAAGCCCCTTTCTGGTATTACCTGCCGGTGCTGCTGGCGGGGACGCTGTCCTGGTTGGCGCTGCTGCCCGGCGCGCTGCACAGCGCCTGGCGTGAACGTCAGGCGCAGAGCGGGGCGTTTTATCTGCTGGGCTGGGTCGTGATGCCGCTGCTGTTTTTCAGCCTGTCGAAAGGCAAACTGCCTACCTATATCCTGCCTTGCTTCGCACCGTTGTCCCTGCTGATGGCGCGCTATGCGACGGCGTGGGGCGGCCGGGCGCTGAAGGTCAACGGGGCGATTAATTTGCTGTTCGGGCTGCTGTGCGTCGTCGCGTTAGCCGGCGTGTTGGCCCCCTGGGGGCTGGCGCGGCATCCGCTTTTCGGCCGCGATGAAGGCGGTAAGGTGCTGCTGGGGGTGCTCGGCTTTCTGATCTGGGCGGCCGTGGGTGGGCTGACCCTGCGTGCGCCGGTGGCGCGCTGGCGCTGGGCGGCGCTGTGTCCGCTGGGGATTGCGCTGTTGGTCGGGCAGGCGATACCGCAGCAGGTGATCGACGCCAAGCAGCCCCAGTCATTCATCCAGACGGTGCGCCCGCAGTTGGAGAATAGCCGCTTTATTCTCGCCGATAGCGTCGGCGTGGCGGCGGGGCTCGCCTGGGAGCTGCAGCGCAGCGATATTGCGTTATTTGAACGCCAGGGAGAGCTGGCCTATGGCTTGAGCTATCCCGACGCCGCAGGCCGTTTTATCCGCGAGGAGGGGTTTTCTGACTGGCTTCGTGAACGCTGTAAAGAAGGTTCGGTTGCGTTGGTGCTGCTGCTTCCCAACGGCGAGTCGCAAATTGACCACCTGCCGCGCGCGGATGAAACTTTCCGACGCAGACGGCTGGTGCTGTTGGCATACCATCAACGCCGGCCATGATTTATTTGCTGATTTTCCTCGTCAGTCTGCTTAGCTGCGCCGGCCAGCTGTGCCAGAAACACGCCGCCAGCGCGGTGCCCGGCGCCAGACGTCTCCGGCATCGGGTGCGCTGGCTGGCGACCAGTCTGCTGCTGCTGGGCGTCGCCATGTTGGTGTGGCTATGGGTATTGCAGCGGGTGCCGGTAGGCATCGCTTACCCGATGTTCAGCCTCAATTTTGTGCTGGTGACCCTGGCCGCCCGTTGGCTGTGGCGAGAGCCCGTGTCATTGAGTCACGGCGCCGGCCTGCTGTTGATAGTGGCGGGGGTGATGGTCATGGGGGTCAATCTGTGATGGGCTATGGTTGGGGGTTGTTCAGCGTGGTATTGGTCAGCACCGCGCAGCTGCTGATGAAATGGGCGATGATGCATCTGCCGCCGCTTGGCGCTCCCCGACTGTGGCTGGACCCGAGCAATGCGGCGGCTATTGTGCTGCTGGTGGGCGGCCTACTGGCCTATGCCTGTTCCATGGGGTGCTGGTTCATGGCGCTGCGCCGCTTGCCGCTGAATAAAGCCTATCCGCTGCTCAGCCTCAGTTATGTCCTGGTGGCCGCTTGTGCGCTGATGATCACCGAATTTCATGAGCGGTTTACGCTATCGCGCCTGATAGGTGTGGCGTTGATTTGCGGCGGCCTGCTGCTGATTTGCCTACCCGCGGGGAAGAAGGGCGGCGGCCGGGGTAAGCACGACACGCAACGCCGCTAGCCTCTGTGGCTGTCGGGGCAAAACCAGCACGCAGCGACGCTCGTGGCGGCGGGCGGTACAAGGGGGGACGCCGCGCTTTCGCGATTGCTCGCCGCGCGGCGCAGGGCAGGGCAGGGCCTGGCGCCCGAAGCGCCCGCCACAACGACGTACAACGATGCGCGATATTCCCCTGCATTGTTCAACTAGGGACAGAGGCTATGACAACTTTCACGCCGGCTTTGGAACAGCTTAACGTTTATTTGTTTCAATTAATCAATGCGCCCGCCGCCGTCAGCGCCGGCATGCTGCGGGTGGGAACATTTTTCGCCAGCGACGCCGTGGCGTTGTTTCCACTGGTGTTGCTATTCAATTGGTTTTGGCGCGGCGAGGCGCAAAAAAAAGGCCGTGCTCTACGCGCTGTTTAGCATGCTATTGGCGCTGGCCCTTAATATCGCAATAGGTATGGTTTGGCAACATCCGCGGCCGTTTATGATCCCTCTCGGGCAGAATTTCCTCTATCACGCGGCCAATAATTCCTTCCCAAGCGATCATATGTCGCTGGCCTGCGCCATCAGCTTTAGCCTAATAGGCGGCGGCAGGGGCTAGCCCTGTTCGTGGTTAGCGTGCTGGTCGCCTGGGCTAGGGTGTATATGGGCGTTCATTTCCCGCTCGATATGGCGGCGTCGCTGGGCGTTGCGCTGGTGAGCGCGGGGTTAAGTTTGCGGAGCGTAACGTCGGTGAACGCCGTTTATGCCTATGTTTATCCCCGCTATCATGCTCTGTTCGCCGCCGGTATACGAAAAGGGGTGATCAAATAATCGACCGGCCGCGTTCTTCGCGCGCTGCTTGCCTTTGCCGCGAGGCGGCCTGCGGGTTAGGGGGATGCCGCGAAACTCGCCCGACGCGAGACGCGCCTGCCGTTCGGCATCCTGTCGCCGCTGGCGCCGATGAAAATCGCTGCTGCGTGCGTCAAGTCCGGTGAATGTCACCTCGGCGCCCTGCGCCTGATATTTGGTGACAATGGCGTCCAGCGCGGCCACGCTGGAGGCGTCCCAGATTTGCGAATGGGTCAAATCAATAATCACCGTCGCCGGATCCTGGCCATACGCGAATCGCTCAATGAGATCATTGCTGCTGCCAAAAAAGAGCGGGCCGCGCACCCGATAGCACACCTGACTGCCGTCGGCGGCCAATTCCCGCTCGGCATTAATCACATGCGCCACGCGGCGGGCAAACAGCATGATCGCCAGCACGACCCCGCCCATTACGCCTACCGCCAGATTGCCGGTCCAGACCGTTGCCGCGACGGTCACGCTCATCACGAGCGTTTCCGAAAAGGGCATTTTGCGCAGCGTGCCCGGGTTGACGCTGTGCCAGTTGACGGTTTTGACCGCTACAATCATCATCACCGTCGCCAGTACCACCATCGGAATACGCGCCACCACGCTGCTTAACGCGGTCACCAGCAACAGCAACATCAGCGCCGCAGCGAAGGTGGAGAAACGGGTGCGCGCTTGTCCTAGTTGTACGTTGAGTAAGCGCCCCGTGGAGGACGTCTTGAATTATTGGTGGGTTTGTTGTATGAGACAGTAAACCTACGTTACACGCTTATGCTCATTGTATTTTCACATTGTATTGATTTTAATAACTTTTATTTCCATCCCGGTTTGAGTGATATGAAATTAGTGATTCTGAAGTTTGTGATAGTGTCCATTAATATTTAAGTGGACACTATCATCGCCGGATTATCCATGATCTGACAGCCGTCCCTTATAGGATGCGGGTTCACTAGGCATCGTAGTGGAACATATTCTTACCGGGCCATACAACAAACCCACCAATAATTCAAGACGTCCTCCATGGGGCGCTTACATATTTAGAGCCATGACCGCCGGTTTGGCCTCCAACACTTTGCGCAGTTGTGCCAGGCTCTGTACCCGTTCGCGGTTCAGGCCGATGATTACATCGCCTTTTTGCAGGCCGATCGCGGCTGCGGGGGAATCTTTCACGACATCCTCCACCTGAACACCCTTGGTGCCGTCTTTCAACTGACCGTTGCTAAGAGAAGCCCCCTGCAGCGCCGGGGTGAGGATCTCTTCGCTGGAGGTGGCGGACGCGCTGTCATCCAGGACCACCGACGCCGTTTGCGGCTTGCCGTTGCGCAGCAAGCCGAGTTTGACGGTTTTACCGGGGGCGGTCGTGCCGACTTTCACTCGCAATTCGGCGAAACTCTGGATCGGCTTGTCTTCCACCGAGATGATGATATCGCCAGCTTTGATACTGGCCTTGGCCGCGGCGGAATTCGGCAACACTTCGCTGACGAACGCGCCGCGCTGGGCGTCGATATTAAACGCTTTGGCGATATCGGCGGTCAGCTTGGTGCCCTTAATACCCAACTGGCCGCGTTTGACTTCGCCATATTCAATCAGTTGCTGACTCAGGTTTTTGACGATGTTGCTGGGGATGGCGAAACCGATGCCGATATTGCCGCCCCCCGGCGCCAGAATGGCGGTATTGATGCCGATAAGCTCACCGTTGAGGTTAACCAGCGCGCCGCCGGAATTCCCGCGGTTGATGGAGGCATCGGTCTGAATGAAGTTCTCCAGGCCCTCCAAATTCAGGCCGCTGCGGCCCAGGGCGGATACAATACCGGACGTTGCGGTCTGGCCGAGGCCGAACGGGTTGCCCACCGCGACCGCGAAATCGCCGACCTTAAGGGCGTCGGAGTCGGCCATGGTCACCTCGCTGAGGTTTTTCGGGGAGGGCAACTGCAGCAGCGCCAAATCGGTCTGCTCGTCGTGCCCTACCAGCTTGGCGTCGAATTCGCGACCGTCATTGAGCTGCACTTTGATCTTGTCCGCGCCGTTGACCACATGATTGTTGGTGATCACATAACCCTTTGCGGCGTTGATGATGACCCCTGATCCCAGCCCTTCAAACGGACGCGTTCCGCCGTTGCCGCCCGGGGTGTCGGGGCCGAAGAAGTATTTGAATTCCTTGGGCAGCGTGGGACGCCGGAGGGGCTGGGAGCCTTCAACATGCACGCTAACCACCGCCGGCAGGACTTTGGTCAGCATCGGCGCCTGGCTGGGCATGGACTGCCCCGCCACTTCGGCCGGCAGCGCCGCCCGGGGCGCCGAAAAAGGGAGTAGGCTCAGCCCGATACTGAGCGCCAATGCGCTGAATAGAGGTGTTATTTTCATTGTAACGTTAACTCGCTCGTTTTCGTATCAGATACCCTGGTTCAGGCACCCGGTGACGGTATCATAATCGCCATTATGACCCTGCCGGGCACGGAAAAGTTCAGCCGGGGGGCGCGTCGACGCCGGCAAAACCCGGGCTGGCGGCGCTATTTGCGCAAGCCACGCGTCGTGCGTAGCAAGCCGCTGGCGCTTTCCGGGTAATCCCGCGGCTGCATTTCCGCCGGGATTTGATCGTTGTCCGCTTCGGTCAGACGATAGCGGAACGGATTATCTTCGCGGCACTGGTCCGGCAGCAGGCTATTGGAGCTTTTGGCCATATGCTGATAAAGCTGACGGTAATCGTCGGCCATATTGTCTAACAATTCTGCGCTGCGGGCGAAATGGCTGGTCAGCTCTTCGCGATACTCGTCCAGCTCGGCTTTACTCTTCTCCAGCTCGTGCTGAAGCGTTTGCTGCTGACGCAGTTTACGATTACCGAGCCACCGCATGGCGACCGCACCGATGATAATGCCCACCACCAATCCAATCAGCGCATATTCCCAGGTCATAATGACTCCTATTTTTGACTTCGTTGTCCCGTAGGGTTTAATACACAGTTAGCTTCACTATAACCGGTAACGCGCCATCAGTGGAACCGGAGAGTGTGACGACGGGTTACCGGCCGGGACGCCGGGCTATTGTGTTCGACCGCGCCGCTGTTTAGGATGTGCGACACGCGCTTTTTTACCTTTCATTTTCATTCAGGGAACGTCAGCCACATGCAAGCCACCTCGCCGTTGTCCCTTTATCAGCAGATGCTGGCGCAAGGGGAATACCAGCCCGATGACGTCCAGGCCGCCGCCATTGCTCGCCTGGACCGGATCCACCAACAGTTGGGCGCGGCGCGAACCACCGCCGCCAGCGCCCCCTCGGGTCTGTTGCGCCTGCTGGGCAAAAAGTGGCTTAGCAAGGGTGAGCGCGCAACGGACGAGCCGGTCCAGGGTTTATATATGTGGGGCGGGGTGGGAAGAGGCAAGACCTGGCTGATGGATTTATTTTATCGCAGCCTGCCCGGCGAGTGTAAACTGCGGCTGCATTTTTACCGCTTCATGCTGCGGGTGCATGAGGAGATGACCCGCCTGCAGGGCCACCAGGATCCGCTGGAGATCATCACCGACGGCTTCAAGGCCGAGACCGACGTGCTCTGTTTCGATGAATTCTTCGTGACCGATATCACCGATGCAATGCTGCTGGGTACTCTGATGCAGGCGCTGTTTGCCCGCGGCATTACGCTTGTGGCAACCTCCAATATTCCGCCGGACGATCTTTACCGCAACGGGTTGCAGCGCGCGCGTTTCCTGCCGGCCATTGAACTTATCAAACGCCATTGCGAGGTGATGAATGTGGATGCCGGCATCGATTACCGGCTGCGCACCTTGACGCAGGCCAATCTGTGGCTGAGCCCCCTCGGCGACGAGACGGACCAGGCGATGACGCGGATGTTCAGCGCCCTGGTGGGGAAACATCTCGCGCTGGAGGGCGACGCCCCGGCGCTGGAAATCAATCATCGGCCGCTGCCGACCCTGGGCGTGACCGACGGTGTGGTGGCGCTGGATTTCGCCGAGTTGTGCGGCGGCGCGCGCAGTCAAAACGACTATATCGTGCTCTCCGAGCGCTTTCATAGCGTCCTGCTGCACAATGTGCGGCCGATGAGCTGCGACGAGGAAAATACCGCCCGCCGGTTTTTGGCGCTGGTGGATGAGTTCTACGAGCGCCACGTCAAGCTGGTAATCGCCACCAGCGTGCCGATGGACGCGCTTTACCAGGGGCAACTGCTGCGCTTCGAGTATCAGCGCTGCCTGTCGCGTTTGCAGGAAATGCAGAGCGAGGAGTATCTCAGGTTGGCGCATCAACCCTGATGACGTAAAAAAGGTCGATCTTTGCGGATGACTTCTCTATAATCTTGCGACCCCACGTTACATTGAGTTGAGGTTTTTTCCCAAAACTTCAATCGCACCAGCAACGGCTACTTGAAGGGGTAGGTTTGCTGGACTGAAAGCCGTGTGAGCCTCATAACTGTTCATTGAAGCGTTTGGGTGTTCACCAACGTGTAACTTAAATTGGGTAAGCTTTTAATGAAAACTTTTACAGCAAAGCCGGAAACGGTCAAACGTGACTGGTATGTTGTCGACGCCGAAGGGAAAACCCTTGGCCGTCTTGCTACCGAACTGGCTCGTCGTCTGCGCGGCAAGCATAAAGCGGAATATACTCCGCATGTGGATACCGGTGATTATCTCATTGTTCTGAACGCTGACAAAGTGGCCGTTACCGGCAACAAGTGTAACGATAAGATCTACTATCACTACACCGGTCACGTCGGTGGTATCAAACAAGCGACCTTTGAAGAGATGATTGCACGCCGCCCTGAGCGTGTGATTGAAATCGCGGTTAAAGGCATGCTGCCAAAAGGCCCGCTGGGTCGTGTTATGTTCCGTAAACTGAAAGTTTACGCCGGTACCGAGCACAACCACGCGGCACAGCAACCGCAAGTTCTGGACATTTAATCGGGATTATAGGCAATGGCTGAAAATCAATATTACGGCACTGGTCGCCGCAAAAGCTCTTCCGCTCGCGTCTTCGTTAAGGCGGGCAGCGGCAACATCGTTATTAACCAGCGTAGTCTGGATCAGTACTTCGGTCGCGAAACCGCCCGCATGGTCGTTCGCCAACCGCTGGAGCTGGTCGACATGGTGGGTAAACTGGATCTGTACATCACCGTGAAAGGTGGCGGCATCTCCGGTCAGGCAGGCGCCATTCGCCACGGTATTACCCGTGCGCTGATGGAATATGACGAAACGCTGCGCGCCGCTCTGCGCAAAGCCGGTTTTGTTACCCGTGACGCCCGTCAGGTTGAACGTAAGAAAGTCGGTCTGCGTAAAGCACGCCGTCGTCCGCAGTTCTCCAAACGTTAATTTCGCAGTATTCACTGCAGCAAAAAGCCCGGACCCGTCCGGGCTTTTTTATTTATTGCGTCCTGACCCGCCTGGAATATCAACCGCCGCCAGTTATTCACGCTGATTTGCCATATCGTGCCCCACAAAACAGGCAAAATCTGATAAACTAGCCAACGCTTATATGCCTGTTTACTTGGCTGGCGTTTTGTCAACCGGCTGCAAGCTTTCCGGCTCCGGTTGCAGCGGGCAAAATGGCTACGGGTCAACGGTGGACAAATCAGGAAAATAACCCTGGGTTAGGGTTATTCGCGGTATTTTCTCAATAAACTTGGAGGTTTTCATGGCTGTCGCTGCCAACAAACGTTCGGTGATGACGCTGTTTTCCGGCACGACCGACATTTTCAGCCATCAAGTGCGCATCGTGCTGGCGGAAAAAGGGGTAAGTGTCGAAATTGAGCAGGTTGAGATGGATAATCTGCCGCAGGACCTGATTGATCTTAACCCCTACCGCACTGCGCCGACGCTGGTCGATCGCGAACTGACGCTTTACGAGTCCCGCATTATCATGGAATACCTGGATGAACGGTTCCCTCATCCGCCGCTGATGCCGGTTTACCCGGTGGCGCGCGGTACCAGCCGCCTGATGATGCACCGCATCGAAAACGATTGGTACACGTTGATGCGCAAAATCGAGCAAAGCAGCGGCAGCGAGGCGGATAACGCTCGCCGGCAACTGCGCGAGGAGCTGCTAGCGGTGGCACCGGTGTTCAACGAAGCGCCGTTCTTCATGAGCGAAGAGTTCAGCCTGGTGGATTGCTACCTGGCGCCGCTGCTGTGGCGTTTGCCGCAGCTGGGCATCGAACTGGCCGGCGCGGGCGCCAAAGAGCTGAAAGGGTATATGACGCGCGTTTTTGAACGCGATGCCTTCCTGGCCTCACTGACCGAAGCCGAGCGCGAAATGCGCCTGCAGACCCGGGGGTAAAGGGATGGAGGTGACTCAGCTTTCGCCGCGCCGGCCTTACCTGCTGCGGGCATTTTACGAATGGTTGCTTGATAACCAGCTGACGCCGCATCTCGTGGTGGATGTCAACGTGGATGGCGTGATGGTGCCGATGGAATTTGCCCGCGACGGGCAAATCGTGCTCAATATCGCGCCGCGCGCGGTGGCGAATCTGGCGCTGGGCAATGATGAAGTGCAATTCAACGCCCGCTTTAGCGGGGTTCCGCGTCAGGTGGTGGTGCCGATGGCGGCCGTGCTGGCGATTTACGCCCGTGAAAACGGCGCTGGCACGATATTTAAGCCGGAGGTGGCCTACGAGCAGCTGGCGCTGGCCGACGACGACAGCGCTGAAGACCCGACCACGGAAACCGTCATGTCGGTTATCGACGGCGACCGGCCCGATAACGCGCAGGCCGACGATCCCGAAGACGAGCCGCCTACGCCGCCGCGCGGCGGTGGCCGACCATCATTGCGCGTGGTGAAGTAATTGCCCGCCGGCGGCGGTGCGCTAGCCGCCTTAGGCCGCCGGTTCGCAGCCTGATCCCGCCACCGCTTTCCCGACCCCTATCAGAAACGCGCCGGTTCCGGACCGCACAATAAAACGCCGTCCCGGCATTTGCGGCGGGACGGCGTGTGTTTCTGGCCTAGGCGTGGACGGAAGCGCTTACACTTCCAGATAATCCATGATGCCTTCAGCCGCTTTACGCCCTTCAGCAATGGCGGTGACTACTAGATCGGAGCCGCGCACCGCATCGCCGCCGGCGAAGATCTTCGGATTGCTGGTCTGGAAGGCGGCCGCGCCGTGTTCCGGCGCCATGATCCGGCCTTGGCTGTCCAGTTCGACGCTGAAATCGGCCAGCCAGCTCATGTGGTGCGGACGGAAGCCGAAGGCGACGACTACCGCATCGGCATCGAGAATATGCTCAGAGCCGGCGACGATTTCAGCGCGGCGGCGCCCGTGGGCATCCGGCGCGCCCGGGGCGGTACGGACCATCTTAACGCCGCAGGTCCGGCCCTCGGCGTCCACTTCAATGCTTACCGGCTGCAGATTGAACATGAACTCCACCCCCTCCTCGCGTGAGTTTTTTACCTCACTGCGCGACCCTGGCATGTTTTCCTCGTCGCGGCGATAGGCGCAGACAACCCGGTTGGCGCCGTGGCGAATGGAGGTACGGACACAGTCCATGGCAGTGTCGCCGCCGCCCAGCACGACCACGCGTTTGCCGCTCATGTTGACATAAGGCGCTTCGGCGGGGTTACCGAAGCCCATCAGTTCACGGGTGTTGGCGACCAGAAACGGCAACGCGTCATACACGCCCGGCGCATCCTCGTTGTCCAAACCGCCGCGCATCGATTGATAGGTGCCGACGCCCAGGAACACCGCATCGTATTCGCCGAGCAGATCACTTAGCTGCACATCTTTACCGATTTCGGTATTCAATCGGAACTCGATACCCATGTCGCTGAAGATTTCGCGGCGCTTTATCATCACCTCTTTTTCCAGCTTGAAGGCGGGGATGCCGAAAGTCAGCAAACCGCCGATTTCCGGATGACGGTCAAACACTACCGCCTGTACGCCGTTGCGCGCCAACACGTCAGCGCAGGCCAGCCCCGCCGGGCCGGCGCCGACAATCGCCCCCCGTTTGCCGGTGGGAACGACGTTGGCAACGCTTGGTTTCCAGCCCATTTCGATGGCTTTGTCGTTAATATAGCGTTCAATATTGCCGATCGTGACCGCGCCGAACTCGTCGTTGAGCGTGCAGGAGCCCTCGCACAACCGGTCCTGCGGGCAGATGCGCCCGCACACTTCCGGCAGACTGTTGGTCTGGTGCGAAAGTTCAGCCGCTTCGATAATGCGTCCCTCGTTGGCAAGCTTTAGCCAATTGGGAATATAGTTGTGGACCGGACATTTCCATTCACAGTAAGGGTTGCCGCAGGAGAGACAACGGTCCGCCTGCGCTTTGGACTGCGAGTCGGAGAACGGCTCGTAGATTTCCACAAATTCAATTTTACGCACCTTCAGCGGTTTTTTCGGCGGATCCACACGCTGCAGGTCGATAAATTGATAGACATTTTGACTCATCATTAACCTCTACTGCGCTTGCACGCGCAATTCTGCCGCGGAGCGGCTGCGGTGGCCCAACAACGCTTTCACATCGCTCGATTTTGGTTTCACCAGCGCGAAGCGCCCCGACCAAGCCGGCCAATCGGCCAACAGCTCCTCGCCGCGGTGCGAGCCGGTCAAATGAACGTGCTCGGTAATCAGCCCGCGCAGATGCTCTTCGTGAATGGCCAAATCCGCCCCGGCCAGGACTTCCACCAGCTCCGGATTCACGCGCTTGGCAAAGTCGCAATGCTCGTCGAGGACATAGGCGAAGCCGCCGGTCATCCCTGCGCCGAAGTTGACGCCGGTACGGCCAAGCACGCAAACAATGCCGCCGGTCATGTATTCGCAGCCGTTATCGCCCACGCCTTCCACCACCGTAATGGCGCCGGAGTTACGCACCGCGAAACGTTCGCCGGCCCGCCCGGCGGCAAACAGCTTGCCGCCGGTGGCGCCATACAGGCAGGTGTTGCCGATGATGGTGGCTTCATGGCTTAAAAACGCCGAGCCGACCGGCGGACGCACCACAATGCTGCCGCCCGCCATACCTTTACCTACATAATCATTAGCATCCCCCGTCAGGGTCAGCTCCACGCCGCCGGCGTTCCATACGCCGAAACTTTGGCCGGCGGTGCCTGTAAAGTGGGCTTTAATTGGATCCGCGGACAGGCCCTGATCGCCGTGAACATCAGCGATGGCGCCCGACAGCGACGCGCCCACCGAACGATCGGTGTTGTGAATATCGAAGTAGAACGTCTTGCTTTGGCGCGCGTCCACATACGGCATCGCCTGCTGCAGCAAGGTTTTATTCATTGAGCCCGGGTCAAACGGCGGATTGCGCTCCTCGGTGCAATACAGCGCCTTGCCCGGATGGGGCTGCGCGGTGGCGAGCAGCAGCGCGAGATCCAGCTTATTCTGCCGGGCGGTCATCCCGTCAAGCTCGCAAAGCAGATCGGTGCGGCCTATTAAGTCCACCAGGCGGGTCACGCCCAGCTCCGCCATGATTTCGCGCGTTTCCTGCGCGATAAGGTGAAAATAATTCGTCACGCGTTCCGGCAGGCCGTGGTAATGGTCGCGGCGCAGTTTTTCGTCCTGGGTTGCGATGCCGGTGGCGCAGTTATTAAGGTGGCAGATGCGCAAATATTTGCAGCCGAGCGCCACCATCGGGCCGGTCCCGAAGCCAAAGCTTTCGGCGCCGAGGATCGCCGCCTTAATGATGTCCTGGCCGGTTTTAAGCCCGCCGTCCACCTGCAGGCGGATTTTATGCCGCAGCCCGTTGGCCACCAGCGCCTGCTGGGTTTCCACCAGGCCCAATTCCCAGGGCGAGCCGGCGTATTTCACCGATGACAGCGGGCTGGCGCCGGTGCCGCCGTCGTAACCGGCAATGGTTATCAAGTCCGCATAGGCTTTGGCCACGCCGGTGGCGATGGTGCCGACGCCCGGCTCGGACACCAGCTTGACCGAAATCAGCGCCTTGGCGTTTACCTGCTTGAGATCGAAAATCAGCTGCGCCAGGTCTTCTATCGAGTAGATATCATGATGCGGCGGCGGCGAAATCAGCGTGACGCCGGGTACCGAATAGCGCAGGCGCGCGATATACGGCGTGACCTTGTCGCCAGGCAACTGGCCGCCTTCTCCGGGCTTGGCGCCCTGCGCCACCTTAATCTGGATGGCGTCGGCATTGATCAGATAGGCCGGCGTAACCCCGAAGCGGCCGGACGCGACCTGTTTGATGCGCGAGACTTTATCGGTGCGGTAACGGGCGGGATCTTCACCGCCCTCGCCGGAGTTGGAGAAACCGCCCAGCCCGTTCATTGCCTGGGCCAGCGACTCGTGGGCCTCCGGGCTGAGCGCGCCGATGGACATCGCGGCGGTGTCGAACCGTTTAAATAGCGCTTCGGCCGGCTCCACCTGATCCAGCGCGACCGCTTGGCCGTTAGGCTTCAATTGCAGCAAATCCCGCAGCGTCGCGACCGGACGCTGGTTGACCAGATCGGCATACTGACGATAATCCTGCCTATCGCCGCTACGTACCGCCTGTTGCAGGGTGCGCACGACATCAGGATTGTAGGCGTGATATTCGCCGCCGTGGACGTATTTCAACAGCCCGCCCTGATCGAGGGCTTTGCGTTTCAGCCAGGCCCGTTTCGACAGGTTAAGTAAATCCAGCTCGAAATCGCTAAAGCTGGCGCCGCCGATGCGGCTGACCACGCCCTGGAAGCACAGATCGGTCAGATCGCGATGCAGGCCAACCGCTTCAAACAGCTTCGAGCAGCGGTACGAGGCGACGGTCGAAATGCCCATTTTGGACATGATCTTGTACAGCCCCTTATTGATGCCATTGCGGAAGTTCAGCATCACCGTGCGATAATCTTTATCGATGGTGCCGTTATCCACCATGCCGGCCAGACTTTCATAGGCCAGGAAGGGATAGATAGCGGTGGCGCCGAAGCCCAACAGCACCGCAAAGTGGTGCGGATCGCGGGTGCTGGCGGTTTCAACAATCAGGTTGGCGTCGCAGCGCAGGTTTTTTTCCACCAGGCGCGTATGGATGGCGCCCACCGCCATCGGCGCCGGCACCGGTATGTGGCCCGGCGCAATAGCGCGATCGGTCAGCACCAGCAGTACCGTGCCCTGGCGCACCATGTCTTCCGCTCGATCGCACAAGCCCAGCAGCGTGTCGTGCAGGTTCGCCTGCGTCGGCTCAAAGGTGATATCCAGCTTGTTGGCGCGGTAGTGATCGCCTGCCTGAGTCGTGAGCTGGGTAAAGTCGGAATAGAGTAAGATGGGCGATTTAAACGCCAAACGGTACGCCTGGCCTTCCGCTTCGCTAAACACGTTCATTTCGCGGCCGATACAGGTGGCCAGCGACATCACGTGGACCTCGCGCAGCGAGTCGGTAGGCGGGTTGGTCACCTGAGCGAACTGCTGGCGGAAATAGTCATAAATCACCCGCGGCCGGCTGGAGAGCACGGCGAACGGCGTATCGTCGCCCATCGACCCGGTGGCTTCCTGGCCGTTTTCCCCCAGCACGCGCACGATGGCGTCCAGCTCTTCAAAAGTATAACCGAACTGTTTTTGATAGCTGCTGAGCAAATCGTTATCCAGCGCGCGGAATCCGACCTGATCGTCCGGCAGATCCCCAAACGGCGTGAGGCGGCGCACGTTGCGCTCCATCCACTCTTTATAGGGATGGCGGCTTTTGAGATCGTTATCGGTTTCCGCCGAGTGCAGAATGCGCCCGCTGGTGGTGTCTATCACCATCAGTTCTCCAGGCCCGACGCGGCCTTTTTCCACCACTTCGTCGGGCTGGTAATCCCATATGCCGATCTCGGAGGCGCAGGTGATAAGCTTATCGGTGGTAATGACGTAGCGCGCCGGGCGCAGGCCGTTACGATCCAGGTTACAGGCGGCGAAGCGGCCATCGGACATCACCAGGCCGGCCGGACCGTCCCAGGGCTCCATATGCATCGAGTTAAAGTCGAAGAAGGCGCGCAGCTCGGGATCCATATTCGGGTTGTTCTGCCAGGCGGGCGGCACCAACAGGCGTATGGCGCGGATGAGATCCATCCCGCCGCTTAAAAACAGCTCCAGCATATTATCCAGCGAACTGGAGTCCGAGCCGGTTTCGTTAACGAACGGCGCTGCATCTTGCAAATCGGGGATCAGCGGCGTTTTCAGCTTGTAGGCGCGCGCGCGTGCCCACTGCCGGTTACCGGTAATAGTATTGATTTCGCCGTTATGGGCTAAGTAGCGGAACGGCTGGGCCAGCGGCCAACGCGGCACGGTGTTGGTTGAAAAGCGCTGATGGAATAGGCAGATGGCCGATTCCAGGCGCAGATCCGCCAGATCGAGATAAAAGCGCGGCAGGTCCGCCGGCATGCAGAGGCCTTTATAAACGGTCACCAAATTGGACAGGCTACAGACGTAGAAACTGTCGTCGGTGACGCGCTTTTCAATACGGCGGCGCGCCACATACAGGCGGCGATCCATATCGCGCGGGCGCCAGCCGGCGGGGGCGTTAACGAAAATTTGTTCGATACGCGGCAGTGACGACAGCGCAATCTCGCCCAGCACATCGGCGTTGATGGGGACGTCACGCCAGCCGACGATGGACAGAGTCTCGTTTTGCATCTCTTCTTCGACGATGCGGCGGCTGGCGCGGGCTTCCTCTTCATCCTGGCTCAGGAACATCATACCTACGGCGTAATTTTTCGCCAGTCGCCAGCCGCGCTCCTGCGCCACCATACGATAGAAGCGATCGGGTTTTTGCAATAGCAGACCGCAGCCGTCGCCGGTCTTGCCGTCGGTCAGGATCGCGCCACGATGCTGCATACGGGCCAGCGCATGAATGGCGGTGCGTACGACCTTATGGCTGGGCTCACCCTCTATATGGGCAATCAGGCCGAAGCCGCAGTTGTCCTTCTCGTGCGTAGAATCGTACAACATATCGTGAACCTCCCCAGGCTCCTGCTAACTCACACAACCTGCTGCGAGGAGGCGAATCGGTATGGAACGGCAGCGGATGGCAGGATGAAACCATCTCTGCGCTCTGCTGTCCCGCTCTCACTCAATACCTCTCGTGGCGGTCTGACACTGATAAACTACTAGTATTAAGAAGGAGTCTTCAATAACTGCATAAATATGACGAGTCGTTGCCCCGTCAGGATTTCTTCCAGCGTCCTTCCAAATTAACGATATTCACCACGCAGGTCAAATATCCATGTAAAGGACGGTGATAAGGGAAATTTATGGATTAACTATTTGAAAGATAATTATAAAGTGTGATTTTTACCCCGTTAGTGAGGCGTCGGAGAGGGCCTGGGTATTGCGCTGTCTCACTGTAGTGCAGCGCCGCTATCTCTGCACCATGCTAGTGCGGGGCGCTTTGGTAGCATGTTATTCTGCAATCACCATTTTCTGCGACGGATGCCACTGTTTTTCAGGATTTAGTGCGCATTTGAATGAATCACCGGGGCGGAATAAGAATTATTAATCCACAGGAAAGTGCTTTAATTCTCGATTATATTACATATTTATGCCATCGAAACAGGACGGTCAAGGCATTTGATCGCGGTCAGCATTTGATGGCGGAGAAAAGCGTAAGCTTCGGGTCGACGGAAACACCGGATCCATAGCCTATGCAGTTACAGAAATTAGTCAATATGTTTGGCAACGATCTCCAGCGCCGCTACGGCGAGAAGATCCATAAACTCAGCCTGCACGGCGGTTTTAGCTGCCCCAATCGGGACGGCACACGGGGACGGGAAGGCTGCACATTTTGCAATGTCGCGGCGTTCAGCGATCCGCAGCGGCAATATTATCCTATCGCCGAACAGCTGGCCGGCCAGGTCGCGGGGGTGGATCGCGCCAAACGCTATCTCGCCTACTTCCAGGCCTATACCAGTTCTTATGCGGAAGTGCGGGTTTTGGACAGCCTGTATCGAGAAGCGCTTAGCCAAGGGAATATCGCCGGCTTATGCGTCGGCACCCGACCAGACTGCGTGCCGTTGTCGGTGCTGGATCTGCTGGCCGGTTACCAGGACAAGGGCTATGAAATCTGGCTGGAGCTGGGCTTACAGAGCGCGCAGGATAAAACCCTGCGGCGCATCAACCGCGGCCATGATTTTGCCTGTTACCAACGCACCGTTGCCCTGGCGCTGGAGCGTAGATTGAAAGTGTGCACTCACATTATTATTGGTTTGCCCGGCGAGGACGCGGCGGCGTGCCTCGACACCCTCAGCAAAGTCGTCGCGCAGGGTGTGGCGGGTCTGAAATTGCATCCGCTGCATATCGTTGACGGCAGCGTATTGGCCCGCGCTTGGCGGGCGGGCAGGTTGACGTCGCTGACGCTGGCGGCCTATGCCGCCATCGCCGGCGAAATGATTCGCCACACGCCCCCTGACATTATCTTTCATCGCGTATCCGCCAATGCCCACCGTTCCATACTGCTCGCGCCACAATGGTGCGAAAATCGTTGGGACGGAATGCTGGCCGTGTACCACTATCTGCAGGAACAAGGACCGCAGGGCAGCGCCCTCGGCAGACCCTGGCGGCTCCCCGCCGCCGAAAATAGTTTGTAATCACTTACTCATTTTGTGCGCGTTCGCCGGGCAGCCCCCGCCGCCCATGCGCGCGACGGCGCTGCCCGTTACACACCGCCACCGCGCTTTGGCGTCGCAGCGCGGGGCGACGCCAAGCCTGAACGGGGGGCGGCGCATGCGCCGCTACCACCCCCTTGGCACCGTTTCGATCCCACCCGCATTTTCAACATCCCCGGCGAGGGTAGCGCACCCGGACTGGTTCAGTAGGAAATATTTACGGTATGATTCATCTATTACCCTTAAAGGAATCTTCCATGAAGCAAATTCGCCTGCTGGCTCAATATTACGTCGACCTGATGGTAAAACTCGGCTTGGTACGCTTCTCCCTGCTGCTGGCCTCGGCGCTGGTGGTACTGGCGATGATCGTACAGATGGCCGTTACTATGGTGCTCAGGGGCGAAGTGGAGAGTATTGATGTCGTGCGCTCCATCTTCTTTGGCCTGTTAATCACTCCGTGGGCGGTCTACTTTTTGTCGGTGGTGGTGGAACAGCTTGAAGCGTCACGCCAGCGCCTGTCGCGGCTGGTGGATAAGCTTGAGGAAATGCGCAATCGCGATTTACAACTCAACGCTCAACTGCAAAATAACATCGCTCAGCTCAACCAGGAGATGGCGGACCGCGAAAAAGCCGAAGAAGCGCGGCGCGGAGCGATGGAGAAACTGACCGAGGAAATGGCGCGGCGTGAACAGGCGCAGGTAGAGCTTGAGCAGTCGTCGTCGCTGTTGCGCTCCTTCCTCGATGCTTCGCCCGACCTGGTGTACTACCGTAATGAGAACAAAGAGTTTTCCGGCTGTAACCGCGCCACGGAGCTGTTAACCGGCAAAAGCGAGAAACAGCTGGTGGGGCTTACCCCGCGCGAGGTGTATTCCCCCGAGATCGCGGAAAAGGTGATCGAAACCGATGAAAAGGTCTTCCGCCATAACGTTTCACTCACCTATGAGCAATGGCTGGAATATCCCGATGGTCGCAAAGCCTGCTTTGAGCTGCGCAAAGTCCCGTTTTACGATCGTATCGACAAGCGCCACGGCCTAATGGGCTTTGGCCGCGATATTACCGAGCGTAAGCGCTATCAGGACGCGTTGGAAAGCGCCAGCCGGGAGAAAACCACCTTTATCTCCACCATCAGCCATGAGCTGCGTACGCCGCTTAACGGCATCGTCGGCTTGAGCCGTATTTTGCTGGATACCCAACTAACGCAAGAGCAGCATAACTATCTGAAAACCATCCATGTCAGCGCGGTTACCCTAGGCTATATCTTCAACGATATTATCGAAATGGATAAGCTGGAGCGCCGTAAGGTCCGGCTGGACAATCAGCCGCTGGATTTCACCGATTTCTTGATGGATTTAGAAAACCTTTCCGGCCTGCTGGTGCAGCCGAAAGGGCTGAAGCTGGTGATGGCACCGCATCAGCCGCTGCCCCGCGCTATCATCGCCGACGGCACCCGCCTGCGGCAAATCCTGTGGAACCTCATCGGCAACGCGGTGAAATTCACCCGGCAGGGTGAGATCGTGATCCGCATCTGGCGTGAACAGCAGGGCCGTTTATGCTTTGACGTACAGGACTCCGGTATCGGCATTCCCGAAGAGGAGCAAGAGAAGATTTTCGCTATGTACTACCAGGTGAAAGGGCAGCACGGCGGCAAGCCGGCGCCCGGCACCGGGATTGGCCTGGCGGTCTCCAAACGGCTGGCGCAGGCGATGGGTGGCGATATCACCGTCAAGAGCCAACCCGGCCAGGGCTCTTGCTTTACGCTATCCATCGTGGCGCCGGAAATGGCGCAGGTGCAAGAGCAGGCCGAGGATGAAGAAGCGATGCCGCTGCCGGCGCTAAATGTCCTGCTGGTGGAGGACATCGAACTCAACGTCTTGGTGGCCCGCTCCGTACTGGAGAAGCTCGGCAGCACCGTGGAGGTCGCGATGACCGGCAAGGACGCGCTGGCAATGTTCGATCCCGATGAATTCGACCTGGTGCTGTTGGATATTCAACTGCCGGATATGACCGGTCTGGATATCGCCAGCCAGTTGAAGAGCCGCTATCAGGTGCGGCATATGCCGCCGCTCATCGCGCTGACCGCCAACGTCTTGAAGGACAAAAAAGAGTACCTGGCGGCCGGCATGGACGATGTCCTGAGCAAGCCGCTGGAGGTTGCGGCGCTTACCCACGTGATAAAGACGTTCTGGGATCATGCCGACAGCGCCGCCGTTGTGACGCCGGCAGAGCAGGCGGCGGTGGATAAAAACCGGCAGGTATTGGTGGATACCGCCATGCTGGAACAGTACCTGGAACTGGTGGGGCCGTCATTGATTACGCAAAGCCTGGCGATGTTTGAAAAAATGATGCCCGGCTACCTGGCGATCCTGGATTCCAACATAACCGCCCGCGATCGGCAAGGCATTGTGGAAGAGGGGCACAAAATCAAGGGCGCGGCGGAGTCGGTGGGGTTACGCCATTTGCAACAATTGGCGCAGCAGATTCAAAGTCCTGAACTGCCGGCCTGGTGGGATAACGTCCAGGAGTGGATCGACGAGTTGAAGCACGAATGGCGCCACGATGTGCAAACGTTGCGTGATTGGGTTCAGCATGCAGAAAAAAAATGACCCCGACTTATGCCGGGGTGCGCGAAGATTGCGCCAACACCAGGGAAACTGTTTGTCGCCGAGATGGCTCAGCGGGGGTAGGGGATGGGGAAAAGACGTCACCAGTATTCATGAATAAACCATAGAAAAACAACAGAATAATGTTACAAGATCCATTAAAATTTGGGATGTAATACAGATTTTGTCAATGGAAATAACAAGTTCACCTACCAGACAGAAGGAATCTAGCCAATGAAACGGATCGGTGTCGTGTTGAGCGGCTGCGGCGTCAATGACGGCAGTGAAATTCATGAAGCGGTGCTTACGCTTTTGGCCATCGACCGCACGGGGGCCGGCGCGCTCTATTTTGCGCCCGATAAACCGCAGTTGCAGGTGATAAATCATCTTAGCGGCGAGCCGTGCGACAAACGGCGCAATGTGCTGGTGGAAGCGGCGCGGATCGCGCGCGGGCATGTCCAGCCGCTATCGGCGGCCAGCGCCGATGAACTCGATGCGCTTATCGTCCCCGGCGGCTTCGGTGTGGCAAAAAACCTCAGCAATTTGGCGCAAACGGGCGCTGATTGTGAAGTCGATGCCGAACTGACGCGTCTGGTGCAGGCTATGCATCAAAAGCGTAAGCCTTTAGGGTTTATCTGCATCGCGCCGGTGCTATTGCCCAAAATCCTGGCGGTCCCGCTACGGTTAACGCTGGGCACCGATGTCGATGCCGCCGAGATGGTGGACGACATGGGCGCGATCCATGTCACCTGCCCGGTGGATGACATCGTTATCGACGGCGATAACAACATTATTACGACGCCGGTCTATATGCAGAAAACCTCGATTACTGAGGTAGCCAAAGGTATTGATAAACTGGTTGCGCGCGTGCTGGAATTTATCCCATGAAGGGTCGCTGTGGCTGCTGGCGATAGTGTTGTTTGCCTTTGTGCCGGTGCCTTTCACCGCCGTCATGGCGGAGCGGCAGATAGACCACTGGCTAAGAGGGGATTTCCGCTATGTCGCCCACTCGTGCTGGGTGCCGATGCGGGCTATTGCTGGTTCCGGTCACGTCCGATCACTGATTCCGGTCGCCCGATCAGCGATTCCGATTCTGTCCGATCGCTCATCTTCTGTTCCGCCATACTCTGGAGAYTTTTAGCTTCCGGGGGTATGGCATGGCACGTAAAAAGAAGAACGCGAAAACAGAAATGTWAATATATATCAATGTATTACGCATGAAATTTGAGCAGCGTCGCTCGAATCGCACCATCACCGCAGCGCTCGGCATCGGCTGTACCACAGTGCACGATATCCTCGGCCGATTCACGGTAGCTAACCTGGTCTGGCCATTGCCGGCGGAACTGTCCCCCGTCGACCTCGACCGCCTGCTCTATCCCGGCAAATCCTGCAAGGCTATCAAGACCTTACCCAGCTGGCTTGATATCGATACCGAGTTAAGCCGCAAGGGCGTGACCAAACAGCTGCTCTGGATGGAATATCAGGCCGCCGTGGGCGGGTCATGCCCTCGGCTACTCACAGTTCTGTGCACTGTTCCGTGACTGGAAAAAGAAGCAGCGGCGTTCCATGCGCATGGAGCACAAGGCCGGCGAAAAGCTCTTCATCGACTTCTGTGGCCCCACCGTACCTATCGTCAACCCTGCGACC
>NZ_JBLKSS010000024.1:0-28600 GCF_047607725.1 Sodalis sp. (in: enterobacteria)
GCCAATCTTTCTGAACGGCCATTACACCTTTATCAGTGAAGGGAAAGAACTCGATCTGGACGCTATGATTGAGGGACTGACGTTGTCATAAACCGTATGGCAAGTCCGCAAAATTTTGGCGGCTTTCCGCTTACAACCCCGGTATTCCGGGATTTGGGCGGCGTTAAGAATAAGCGACGGGTTGGTGGTCGCATCCTGAGGCTGATAGCGCTTGATGGCGGTAATATCGCCGGTATCGGCCACAACTGTGGTCATTTTACGCAGGGAACTGAGTTTGTCTGTCATAATCATGGTCTCATGTTGTCGCGTGTATCACGAAGCGGGCAGTGCAGCGCGAGAATGATAACACGGGCGGCGGCGGTGAAAAGCGGCCGGACGCGGGCTTTTACCTGTCGCACCTATCGATGAAATCATGCGTAAAATGGGTAAAATAAGCGCCCAGACCCTACAACACCCAGCTGGGACGCTGGAGCGGGAGAAAAGGAACGATGGCTGAGCTATTGAATTTTATCAATAACCTGTTATGGGATTCACTATTAATTTATCTGTTGTTGGGTACCGGGATTTGGTTCACGCTGCGCACCGGTTTCATCCAGATACGCCATTTCTGCCATACCTTCACTATCCTCAAAGATTTAGGAACGCGCGGCGGCGGCGGCATTTCGCCGTTCCAAGCGTTATGCACCTCTCTTGCCGTCCGTATCGGTTGCGGTAATTTGATGGGCGTCGCCATCGCCTTGATCCTGGGTGGGCCGGGCGCCATCTTCTGGATGTGGCTGGCGGCGTTGATTGGCATGGCGACCGCCTTTGCGGAAAGCACCCTGGCACAGTTGTACAAAATACGCGACACCTGCGGCGGGCCGGCCTGGTATATGGCCAACGGGCTCGGCCTGCGCTGGATGGGCACGCTATTCACCCTCTTTTTGCTGGCGGGCTATGGCGGCTTTTTCAGCGCCGTGCAGGCCAATGCGATTACGCTATCGGCACAGCAATTATCCGGTATGGGCCGCTGGCCGATTACCCTGGCGCTGCTTATCTTGTGCGCGGCGGCTATTTTCGGCGGCCTGCGCGCCATTGCCCGCTTGACCCAATGGCTGGTGCCGGCCATGGGCCTGCTGTACTTGCTGCTGGCGGGCTGGGTGGTGCTGCACCACTGGCACCAGATCGCGGCGGTGGCCGCGCTGGTGTTCAATAGCGCCTTTGGCCTGCCGGTGGCCGCCTCTGGGCTGGTGGGTTATGGCCTAGCGCAGGCGATTTTCCAAGGAGTACAGCGCGGTCTGTTCTCTAACGAAGCGGGCACCGGCTCGGCGCCGAATATCGCCGCCGCCGCCGCGCCCTGGCCGCCGCATCCCGCCTCACAGGGCTATATCCAGATGCTGGCGGTATTTATACGACACACTGGTGATATGCAGCGCCACGGCGGCGATTATCCTCACTTCCGGCACGCTCGAACACGCGCACGCCGATATTCACGGCATCGCGTTGATTTATCAATCGCTGGCCACGGTGACGGGGCATTGGAGCATGCCGCTACTGATGGCGCTGGTGTTTGTGTTCTCCTTCGCCGCCATTATTGGCAATTACGCCTATGCGGAGAGCAGCCTGCGCTTTTTCGTGCCACAACCGGTGAAGCTGAAATGGCTGCTGCGTCTGTTGACGCTTAGCATGGTGCTATTTGGCTGCGTGGTGGAGGTCTCAGTGGTATGGCGACTGGCGGATCTGGCTATGGGCCTGATGACGATAACCAACCTTATCGCCCTTTTGTTGCTGTCGCCGGTCGTGTTGATGCTGGCGAATGATTACAATAGCCAGCGCGCCATCGGTAAACTGCCGACTTTTTATGTGGTGAATTTTCCCGCTATCGCGCCGCAGCGGGCGCCGGATCTATGGGTACGGCCGGCGACGCCGCGCGATAAAAACAGCCGGGCAGCCGCGCCGAGCCCCCGCGATGGCTAGAACGCGCCGCCGTGGCATGACCGGCGACCATATTTTTTCGCTTTAACAGGAACCCGCAATGCTAATGGTTATTTCTCCGGCGAAAACGCTGGATTATCAAAGTCCGCTAGCGACCCGTCGCTACACACAGCCGGAATTGCTGCCCCAGTCGGCGGCGCTTATCGACGTGTGCCGGCAGCTGACGCCGTCGCGTCTCGGCACATTGATGGGTATCAGCGATAAACTGGCCGATCTGAACGCCGCCCGCTTCCAGGCCTGGCGAACGCCGTTTACCCCCGACAATGCGCGCCAGGCGATACTGGCTTTTAAAGGGGATGTCTATACCGGTCTGGGGGCGGAAACCTTCAGCGAGGCGCAATTCGATTTTGCCCAGCGGCACCTGCGGATGCTGTCAGGGCTGTACGGCGTATTGCGCCCGCTGGATTTGATGCAGCCCTACCGGCTGGAGATGGGGATCCGCCTGGCCAACCCGGCCGGTGCCGATCTGTATCGCTATTGGGGCGCCGCGCTAACCGATAAATTGAACCAGGCGCTGGCGGAACAGGGCGACCAGATCCTGATCAATCTGGCTTCGGACGAATATTTCCGCGCGGTGCAACCGGACTGCATCAACGGGCGGGTTATCAAACCGGTGTTCCTGGATGAGAAAAACGGCCAGTACAAGGTGATTAGTTTTCACGCCAAAAAAGCCCGCGGCATGATGTGCCGCTTTGTGATTACCGAAGCGTTGACGCAGCCCCGGTCCTTGCAAGCTTTCAATGCCGGCGGTTATCGATTTGACACCGCGGCGTCGAGCGAAAATGAGTGGGTGTTTAAACGACCGCAGCAGGCCGGTTAGCGCCACGGGGATAGCAGACGCCGGCGCTTCGCTATTGCCGGCGGCGCGGTACGCCCCAACCGCCTGCCCCAGACTATCGGCATCAAGGCAACCTAGGTCTCCCAAACTGTCGGCGGCGCGGCGCTATCGCGGCAATTCCAGCATGAAACGACGCAGGTCGCTGAACGACGCCGGCATGCGCGCCGACAGCAGCGGTAGCATCGCGCGTACCGCCAGCGCCGGCGGCAGCGGCAGATTCTGGCCAAGGATTGATTCTACCGATTCCTTAAACTTGGCCGGATGGGCGGTGCCGAGGAATAAACCGAACTCCCCGAGCTGCAGACTGTCGCGCAGCAGGCGGTAGGCGATGGCGGCATGCGGCTCGGAAATATAGCCCAGTCCCGCCAGCTCGCGCATCGCCTCGGCGGTTGTCTTATCGTCGACGCAGCCGTAGCCGAGCGTCGTCAGTTGCCAGTTTTTGCGCCGGAACAACTCCTCCACCCGCGGCCAGTTATTGGGCTGGCTAACATCCATCGCGTTTGACAGCGTGGCCACGGTGGGATTGGGCAGCCATTTTCCGCCGCTCAGAAACCGCGGTACGGTATCGTTAGCGTTAGTGGCGGTGATGAAACGCTTCACCGGTAGCCCCAAGGTTTTGGCCAGCAGGCCGGCGGTGAGATCGCCGAAATTGCCGCTCGGCACCGAAATCACCAATTGATTGCGCGCCTGCTGCGGCAACTGCGCCACCGCTTCAAAATAGTAGCAAATCTGCGCCAGCAGCCGGCTGATATTGATGGAGTTGGCGGAGTTCAGCCCCAGCGTTTGTTTCAGCTCTTCATCATCGAACGCCTGCTTCACCAGCGCCTGGCAGGCATCGAAATCCCCCTCAACCGCCACGGTATGAATATTGCCGCCCAGCGTGCAAAAGAGCTTTTCCTGCAGCGGGCTGATTTTGCCTTCAGGGTAGAGGATCACGACCCGCACATTCTTAAGCCCGTAAAACGCGTGGGCCACCGCGGCACCGGTATCGCCGGAGGTCGCGGTAAGGATGGTCACCGGCTGGCCCTGGCCGACTTCGGTAAGCATCTGCGCCATAAAGCGGCCGCCGAAATCCTTAAACGCCAGCGTCGGGCCGTGAAACAGTTCCAACGCGGCGATATCTTCGGCTACCGGCACCACCGGCGCCGGGAATTCAAACGCCGCCACCACCCGCGCCAATACGCGTTCCGGCGGTAATTCATCACCGATATAGGCCGATAAAATATGCGCGCTGCGGCTAACGAAATCCATCTCCAGCAACTCGTCTATCTCGGTCAGGGCGAATTCGGGCAGTTCCATGGGGAAAAACAACCCCTGCTGACGGCCAAGGCCCTGCTTGATCGCTTGGGCGAAGCTGACCTGCTCGTTGTGTTCCTTGATATTGTACAGTTTCATCATTTAATCCATCATTATACGGGCGCCGGAGGTATCCAGGCGGCAAATATGAACAAAACCTTCGTCGTTTTGCAGGTAGTGCTGCATCAGCCAGTCGGCGACGCGCGCCGCGGTATCCTGGCGATCGCAGATGGCAAAGAGCGTCGGCCCCGAGCCCGAGATACCGCAGGCCAGCGCACCAATATCACCCACCGCCTGGCGTGCATCGGCAAAGCCCGGCAGCAGCCGGGTGCGATAGGGCTCGGCAATGACATCTTTCATCAGTTTAGCCGCAAGCGCCGGCTGCCGGGTATGGCAGGCATGCACAAAGCCCGCTAGATAACGGCCATGGCTGATGCAGTCCTGGCGGCGATACTGCGCCGGCAGAATCGCCCGCGCCTCGGCGGTGCTCACTTTGATGCCCGGGTAGGCCATCACCCATAGCCAGTCGTCAAACCCCGGCACCGGCTGGCTGATGATGCCGTTCTCATCAAGCATCAGCTGCATGCCGCCAAGAAAACAGGGGGCCACATTATCGAAATGCACCCCGCCGGAAATGCGCCCTTCCATTTCCCCCATCAGCATCAGCATCTGGTCATCGTTTAACGGGCGGCCGCAATGGGCATTCATCGCCACCAGCGCCGCGACCACCGAACAGGCGCTGGATCCCAGGCCGGAGCCGATGGGCATATTCTTTTCCAGCCGCATGGCGACCGGTACCGTTTTACCCAACGCCTCGCAGAACCGCTGCCAGCATTGATAAACGATGTTTTGCTCCGGCTCCGCCGGCAATTTGTCGACGAAGCGCCCGGCGCTATGCAGACTAAAGACCTCGGCGCCCGTCACGCTGACGTAATCGCCCAGCAGCGTCCCATCCACCGGCGACACCGCCGCGCCCAGCACATCAAATCCCACGCTGACGTTGCCGATTGAGGCCGGCGCATCCACTTTAACCATGTTAAACTCCCAACTTCCATGACAGCGTGCGTAAAAGATCGGCGAAAACGCCGGCGGCGGTGACATCATTGCCGGCGCCATAGCCGCGCAGCACCAGCGGTAACGGCTGATAATAGCGGGTCGAGAACGCCAGCGCGTTTTCCCCGTCTTTTACCTTGAACAGCGGGTCGTTGGCGCCCACCGCTTCGATTTTAACTTTACAGCGTCCTTCGTCAATGCTGCCCACATAGCGCAGCACCTGGCCTTCGGCGCGCGCCTTCGCCACTCTGGCGGCGAATTCATCATCCAGGGCCGGCAGCCGCGCCAGGAAAGTCTGCACGTCGTCGCCGGCGTCAAAGCTCGCTGGGAGCACCGGCTCGACATCGATATCGACCAACTCCAGCGTATATCCCGCCTCGCGCGCCAGAATCAGCAGCTTGCGCGCCACATCCATACCGGACAGATCATCGCGCGGATCGGGTTCGGTGTATCCGTTGCCGTGCGCCAGAAGCGTTGCCGCCGACAGCGACATACCGTCGTCCAGTTTGCCGAAAATAAATGACAACGAGCCGGAAAGAATACCGGAAAACCGGGTCAACTCGTCGCCGGCGTTCAATAAGTTCTGTAAATTTTCGATAACCGGCAAACCGGCGCCGACGTTGGTATCATAAAGAAATTTACGGCGCGAGGCCGCGGCCGCGGCGCGCATTTGATGGTAATAATCCATTGAGGCGGTATTGGCTTTTTTATTCGGCGTCACCACGTGGAAGCCGTCCGCCAGGAAATCCGCATACTGGTTGGCCACCGCCTCGCTACTGGTGCAGTCAACGATGACCGGGTTGAGCAGGTGATACTCTTTCACCAGCCGAATCAGCCGCCCCAGGTTGAACTGCTCGCGCGCCTCGGCCAGCGCCCCCTGCCAGTTAGCCAGGTCGATGCCGTGCACATTGGTCAGCAGGGCGCGCGAGTTGGCTATTCCGCACACCCGCAAGTCGATATGCTTATCCTTCAGCCACGCGTGCTGACGGCAGATCTGCTCGATCAGCGCGCCGCCGACGCCGCCCGCGCCGATTACGAAGACTTCAATGACCTGATCGGTATTAAACAGCATCTGATGCGCGACCCGCACGCCGGTGGTGGTGGTGTCATTGTCCACCACCACCGAGATGGAACGCTCGGAGGATCCCTGGGCGATAGCGATGATGTTGATATTAGCGCGCGCCAGCGCCGCAAAAAGCTTGGCGGACAGACCGCGCTGCGTGCGCATCCCGTCGCCGACCACCGAAATAATCGCCAGGCGGGAGATCACATCCAGCGGCTCCAGCAGGCCGTCTTTCAACTCCAGGTAAAATTCCTCCTCCAGCGCCCGGCGGTCGCCCGCCAACTCATGCTGCGGCACGCAAAAACTGATGCTGTATTCCGACGAGGATTGCGTAATCAGCACCACGGAGCTGCCGGCGCGCGACATGGCCGCGAAAACCCGCGCCGCCATGCCGATCATGCCTTTCATTCCCGGGCCGGAAACGTTGATCATCGCCATATTATTCAGATGGGTGATGCCTTTGACCGGGTTACCTTCCTCGCCGCTGGTGGGTCCGATTAACGTGCCGGGAGCCTGAGGATTGGTGGTGTTTTTGATAAGACAGTGAATTTGGAACTGCGCGATGGGGACGATAGTACGGGGATGAAGAACCTTGGCGCCGAAGTAGGAAAGTTCCATCGCCTCCTGATAGGAAAGCTGAGTGAGTAAACGCGCATCCGGCACCTGATGGGGGTCGCAGGTATAAACACCGTCCACGTCCGTCCAGATTTCGCAGCAATCGGCGCGCAGACAGGCCGCCAGAACCGCCGCGGAGTAATCGGATCCATTGCGGCCCAGCACCACCAGTTCACCGCGCTCGTTACCGGCGGTAAAGCCTGCCATCAGAATAATGTGATCGGCGGGGATGGCAGCATCGTTGATGCGCCGGGTGGACTCGGCGATATCCACCGTCGATTCCAGATAGCCCCCCTGCGCCAGCAGTTTCTCCACCGGGTCGATGACCGTCACGTTGAAACCGCGCGCGCGCAATAGAGCTTCCATTAGCGCGATGGACAGTTTTTCGCCGCGGCTGATGATCGCGGCGTTAACGCTATCAGGGCAGTATTTCAGCAGTGAAATGCCGTGCAGTAACTGTTTGAGCTGTGCGAACTCTTGCTCCACCTGGCTACGCAGCGCCGGGTGATCAAACGCCGGCTGCGCGGTGACCAACCCGTCCAACAGCCGGGTAAAGATGTGTTCGGCGTCAAGGATATTCGGCTGGATATCAATGCCGTTGAGCGTACGGTCTATCATCATGACCAGGTGGTTGGTGATTTTGGCCGGCGCGGATAATACTGCCGCCACCTGTCCTTGGCGGCAATTACTCTCAAGGATATCGGCGACGCGGATAAAACGTTCCGCGTTGGCGACGGAGGTACCGCCGAATTTCAGTACTCGCATTTCTGTTTCATCTCCTGAATTAAGCTTAAAAAAAAGCCCGCACTGTCAAGGTGCGGGCTTTTTTCTGGATTCCTGTATGCGTCAGCCCGCGACGCTACCCGTGGTGGTATCGGTGGTGGTAATAATAATGGTGCCGTGGCTGAAGCGGGTACGCATGATGGTTGGCATTATCACTGTTTTTTATTAATACCCTACTGGTTAAAGCAATCAGACGTTAAAGTCAATGAATATCTGCTTTTGCGGCCCGCTGAACGACCCGAGTCGCACCGGCCAATATCCCGCCTGTGGCCCGAGCGCGCGCCGGAAAGTGCCACCATTGCCCATAATCCAGCCTAATATGCTAACTGCTACCGCAACCACGGCAGGAATCACCGGTAGGGGTTGACCGCCAATCAGACTTGGCGCCGCGTCGGGCACCCAGGAACGGACAGGGTGTGCCGTCAAGCCCGGGGCTAGGGCGAAATGACATAGTCACTTAAGTTATTAGACGAAAGCTATTGTCACTTGTGGAAAATGGCGGCAGGAGAAATATAATATTTCGTGCCATCGTCCCGCCAATTATAATGCTAATCGATAAGTAAAAGTTATCCATCAGCGCCAGGCCAAGCGCCGCGGCGCGGGCCCCCTGCGCCCTTATACCGCGAGCAGCGGCCGTTCTGTTGGGTTATTTTCACCTGGCCGCCCTGCCGGGTTAAACAATATAGGATAATGGTACATAAAGAGACGTGAAAGTTATCTAACGGGCCGCGCTGTTAATCTTGTCTGCAGAAATGGCACAGGTGCTAGGCTTTATTTTGATATACGTCAGCAAAATGCTATTTTCTTGAGTGGTAAATTCGGTTGACGCTGTTATATTGTTGTTAATAAGGGTAAGCTATGCAGCATTTAAGCCTGAAAAATCAGGCCCTGGATACAGGTGAGCGTCGCCGGTAACAGAGCGTTAATCACGATAGGGCACGATGGAAGTGCTTAGGCCAGAAGCCTTGGGGGATGCGTCATATTCCTCCGCTACCGTTAAGGACGACAGCGGCTTGAGTACCTCCTCTTTCAATTATGTTGGTAATTTTAGGTAGCAAACATGCAGACCCCGCACATTCTTATCGTTGAAGACGAGTCAGTCACCCGTAATACCCTCAAAAGCATTTTTGAAGCTGAGGGCTATATGGTTCATGAAGCTACCGACGGCGCAGAGATGCATCGCGCCCTGTCGGAACATGATATTAATTTGGTCATCATGGATATCAACCTACCGGGTAAAAATGGTTTGTTGCTGGCGCGAGAACTCCGGGAGCATGCCAGCGTTGCGTTGATGTTTCTTACCGGCCGCGATAACGAAGTTGACAAGATCCTCGGGCTGGAAATCGGCGCCGACGACTATATTACCAAGCCCTTTAACCCCCGCGAACTCACCATACGCGCACGCAATTTGCTGTCCCGCACCATGAATCTGGGCGGCGCTCTTGAGGAACGCAAATTGTTGGAAAGCTATAAATTCAACGGCTGGGAGCTTGATATCAATAGCCGTTCGCTTCTCAGTCCCCACGGCGAGAGTTATAAGCTGCCGCGCAGCGAATTCAGCGCCATACTGCATTTTTGCGAGAATCCAGGCAAGATCCAATCCCGCGCCGAGCTGTTGAAAAAAATGACCGGCCGCGAGCTTAAGGCCCACGACCGCACCGTGGACGTCACCATCCGCCGCATCCGAAAACATTTTGAATCGTTGCCGGATACGCCGGAAATCATCGCCACCATTCATGGCGAAGGTTATCGTTTCTGTGGCGATTTGGAAGAGTAGGCTACACCGACGACGGTGCCCTCCCCTGCGGGGCGGGCGACCGATGATCCTTTCGTCACCCACCGGTAAACGGCTTCGTGTCGCTCCCATCGGCTGCCGCCCGTTACGCCAGATAGCCCCGGCCGCCCGTTTCCGTTAAAGCCGAATTCCTTTGCGCGGGCAGATAGCGGCGCCGGGCAAGGCGGTTACGGACGCGATTCGCCCCAGGGAATAATCGGCACCGCGCTCAGCGCATTTTTGGGCGAACCTTCCACCACCCGATCCGAATAGGAGAGATACACCAGCGCGTTGCGTTTGGGATCATAAAAGCGTACCACCTGTAGGCGTTTGAAAATCAGCGATGTTCGTTTTTGAAACATGACACTGCCGTGCTCAGGGCGGCTTTTAATCTTGTCGCTTAGGGTGATCGGACCCACTTGCTGGCAGGAAATCGCCGCATCGGAAGTATCTTCCGCCAGGCCGAGGCCGCCTTTGATGCCACCGGTTTTGGCGTGGCTGAGATAACAGGTCACATTGGGCTCCTCGGGATCGTCAAACGCTTCCACCACGATTTTATGATCGGGGCCGCACAGCTTAAATACGGTGTCGACGGAACCGACCTCCTCGGCCCGGGCCATCCAGAGGCAGAAGGCGTAGCCCATCAGGGCGATAACGATTTTTTTATTCATAGTTCAGCGTATTTTCCTGTAGCACCCTTGAGGCCGCCGGGGCGAGGGCGCCGGCGGGACTGGTCAATATTAACTGGCAATAATAAGCTTATAAATCTTTGGCGACCTGTTAGCCAAAATATTGCTATTATGCGTCGACGCTTTTTTAACGACGCCTTCACCGCTTTCTGAGGATTATTATGGATCAAGCCGGTATCATTCGTGACCTGTTAAGCTGGCTCGATAGCCATCTGGACCAGCCGCTGTCGCTAGATAATGTCGCCGCCAAAGCGGACTATTCCAAATGGCACCTGCAGCGTATGTTCAAAGAAGTGACCTGCCACGCCATCGGCGCCTATATTTCGCGCGCGCAGATTATCCAAGGCGGCGGTGGCCTTGCGGCTGACGAGCCGGCCAATACTGGATATCGCGCTTCAGTACCGTTTCGATTCCCAGCAAACGTTTACCCGCGCTTTTAAGAAACAATTCGCCCAGACGCCGGCACTGTATCGCCGCAAAGAAGAGTGGGATTCCACCGGCATCCGACCGCCGATTCGTTTGGAACAAAGCACTCTGCCCCAGGCGGAGTTCATCCGGCTGCCGGCGATGGAACTGATCGGCGTCACGCAAAGTTACACCTGCACGTTGGAGCAGCTCAGCAGCTTCCGTACCGAGCTGCGCATCCATTTCTGGCGCCAATATCTCGGCGAGGCCAAATGTCTGCCGCCGACCCTGTACGGCCTGAATCATAGCTGGCCCAGCCTGGAGAAAGAGGATGAGCAGGAGGTGCTTTACACCACCGCTATCGAGCAGCAGCACATGCCGGAAAATGTCCACGGTGGCGAACCCGTCCATCTGGATGGGGGGGAATACGTCCGCTTTATTTATCAAGGCCCGCCCCACGATCTGCAGGACTTCATTCTGTCGCTACGGCACCTGCCTACCGTCGCAAAGCCTGGTGCGTCGCAAGGGATGCGATATCGAACGATTCTTTCCCCCGGAGCGCAAACCGGACGCGGAGTTGCCGCACACTATCCGCTGCGAATACCTGATTCCAGTGCGCCGTTAACGCTGCAGTTCATCCAGGGCGGGCATATCCAAATGGGAAACATCGCCCGCCGTTTCCACCACCCAGCCAGGCGCCAGCCACGGGCTTTGTTGATAATCCATGCGGGAGAGAGAGCAGTTACGCAGCCGCAGCCGTCGTTCGGCATAGGCCGGCAGACCCAATACGGTGCTTATCAGACAGCCGAGCGCCATGCCGTGGCTGACCAGCAGCGGCGTACTGCCCGCCGGCAACGTCAGGCAGTGGTTGAGGGCGGCATGCATGCGCGTCGCCATTTCGGTCATCGACTCACCGCCCGGAATGCGCCCGCCTTCGGTGCCGTTGACCAATTGCCGACGCCAATTCTCTTCCTCGTCGGTCAGGGTAGCGATATCGCGGGTTTCCAATACCCCCATATCCAGCTCGCGCAACCGCGCGTCTACCGTCATCGGGCAGCCGCAGCCGGCGGCGATGATCTCTGCGGTACAGCGTGTACGGCCCAAATCGCTGCTGATAATATGGGTGATACCCAATGATAGGGCCCGTTCAGCGACCTGTTCCGCCTGGCGTTTACCCTTGGCGGTTAATGCACTGTCGGATTGCCCCTGAATACGGCGCAGCGCATTCCATTCAGTTTCGCCATGACGAACAAGATAAATCTGTAACATACATTTTTCCGTTATACTGCGTAAAAGAGACGGGAGTTAACCAGACACTATGTACAATGTAATCGCTGCCACCCACAACCCGGCCAAGATTGACGCCATTCAGCACGCTTTTGACGATACGTTCGGTCCGGGTAATTGCCGGGTGGCGGGCATTGATGTTGACAGCGGCGTACCGTCCCAGCCGATGGGCGATCATCAAACCCGCAGCGGCGCGCGCAACCGGGTGATGGTCGCTCGCCAGGTTAATCCTGAGGCGGACTTCTGGGTCGGCGTCGAGGCCGGCGTTGAAGATGATATGACCTTTGCCTGGATGGTGATTGAGAATGCACATCTGCGGGGTGAATCGCGCTCCGCCAGTTTAGTGTTACCTAATAGTATATTACAGGGAATCGCAGAAGGGCGAGAATTGGGTCATGAAATGGCACGATTAACCGGTATTGAGGACATTAAGCGCCGTAGCGGCGCCATTGGCGTGTTCACGGAAGGCCGTCTGACGCGCAGCAGCGTGTACCATCAAGCGCTGTTACTGGCGCTGGTGCCTTTCCATAACGCGATATTTCAAGGACCTCGCCGGCCGCGCAACTAACTAGACCGGCGGATTCAGCAACTGCTGCATCAGCCAGCGTTTCAGCTCCGGCGGCGCCGACTTCAGGCTGTTCGATCCCCGGGTGATGGTCGCGATACCGGTTCCAAGCTCATTTTTCAGTTCCCGCTGGCTGACGTCACCGGCCAGCAGGACTTGAATAATGCGGATACGCGTCGCCAGCGCCTCGCGTTCGTCGGGCGTAAGCATCAGCAGAGCTGCAACAGCGGCACGTGCAGCTCGTCAGCGTAGGCCTGGCCCAGCAGGCGGGCAAAGGTCCGCCAGTCCTGCTCCAGCCTATCGGCGCCCTCGCCGGCGGTGGAAGATGTCGCGTTTATAAGCTACCGCCATACCATTTAACTAGTACAGAAGCTTATCATACTTTTCGACGCTCAGTAGCGCCGCTGCCATTCGGCGTCGGTCAGCAGCTTCGCCGGCTGGCGTAGGAAATAGCGGTAAAACACGTCATAGGCCTGTACGTTTTTGACATAGCCGCGCGTTTCGGAAAAGGGAATACTTTCGATAAACGCGATGGCGTCGGCGCGTCCGGCGCTGGTGTTAAGCCAGCTGTTGACTCTGCCGGGACCGGCGTTGTAAGCGATGCGGGCGAGAATACGGTTACGGCCGAACATCTGATAGACATATTCCAAATAGGCCGTGCCGAGGACGATGTTGATTTGCGGATCCAATAGCTGGCCAGGCTGGGTGTAGTTTGCCATATTAAACATCTGCGCCGTATGCTGCGCGGTGCTTGGCATCAATTGTATCAGGCCGGCGGCGCTCACCGGTGAACGCGCTTTCCTGACGGGCGATGGCCATGGCGTAACTCTGGCTGATTCCTTTATCATTTGTCGCCTGACGGAACGTTTGGTGCCAGGCCAGCGGGAAGCGCTCTTCCAGATGGTCCCACAGCTTGCCGGTGATCGTGGCCTGCACGCTCAGATCCGGCTATTGCTGCAAAAACGCATACCGCGCCAGCTGCTCCTGTTGCGGCCGGCTGCGGCTGGCCACCAACGCGCTCCATTCGCGGCGCGCCAGATTTCCATATTCCAATACATCAGCTCGCGCACCCGGGCGATAGCCGGCTCCCGCGCCACGTTAATGACATAGCGTTCGCCCAGCGCCTCCGCCGCCGCCATGGGATAAAACCCGCGCGCCTGCATGAGCGGACGCAATAGCGCCTCCCCCTGCGCGCGCTGGCCGGCGTCCATTAACAGCCTACCGCGTCAATAACGCCATTCATCCTTTTGCCGATCCTCTTCCGGTAACCGTTCCAACCAGGCGCGGACCTCCTGCATATTGCCCTGGCCCAGCGACATGCGGATGCGTCGTTCCAGTAATTCGGTGGAATGGCCGCGCAGAATAACCCCGTCGCACTAGCGCGCCTGTTCGGGATTGGCATCGGTGCCCATCAGCCGCCAGGCGTTCGCTGTCGCGCATTTGCTGCGCGCGGGCTACAATCGGAATCAGGGAGCGGGCGTTTTCCACATCGGTGCGGGCCAGGCGGGCAAAGGCAATCTGCGTCGCCTGACCGGTCAAATCGGTGGGGCCGACGCTGCGGGCGAAATCCGACAATGTCGCCGGGTTATCCTGTAGTGCCGCCAGTGCGTTGCCCATGGTTTAGTACTCGGCGGGCAGTTGCTTTGACAGGTAGTTGACCAGACCGGTATTGCCCTCTTTCATCGCCATCCGGATCCGTTTGAGGATGGCCAGCGGGCTGCGTTCGCCAGCCTGGTCCCAAACGCCGAACAGTTTGTTGCAGCTGTCCGGGAGAGAATGCCCGTTTAGCCAGATGTCGCGGGCGCCGTCCCAGGCCTCCTGCGGCTTGCCGGTAGCCCATTTGGCATAATAGTAATTGCAGCGCGCGGGCAAGGAGCGGGCCGGCGGCAGCGTCGGGTTGGCCTGGATAAAGGCATTGATTTGATCGGGACTGACCTGGGAGAGATCCTGCGATAGCTGCCGGTACTCCAGATAGGGATAGAGCGGATAGTCGCGCAGGGTGGGCAGCAGTTGCGCCACCACGTCCATTTGCTGGGCGTCCCAAGCCAATTCGACCTGCTGATAGCGCTGTCGCTGGGCCTCGAGGGAATCCGCCTGCGCCAGCACGGGCAGCGTCATCATCCCGATTGCCGCTACCCACAACCGCCATCTGTCCACCTTGACCATCATTACTCATCCTCAGCTGATTACCCGTCCCGCCGCGGGGACATCGTTGTGCGCTTAACCGACCGGTTTCCGTTCACATGCTAGCCAAGCCAGCGGAATCATGCCAGCCGAATATAATAATAAAAATTATTTATTAATTAATGTTTTTAGTATTTATTTATGTAGCAAACCGCCGCAGCGCGGGACAGTCAAAAACCTATTAACATGAGGTTTATCGCAACGTGGCTCAATTCGTCTACACTATGCACCGCGTCGGCAAAATCGTTCCGCCGAAACTCCATATTTTGAAAAATATTTCGCTGAGTTTCTTCCCCAGCGCCAAAATCGGCGTCCTGGGTCTTAATGGCGCGGGGAAATCAACGCTGCTGAGCATCATGGCCGGCATCGACACCGACATTGAGGGCAAAGCCCGTCCGCAACCCGGCATTAATATCGGTTATTTACCGCAGAAGCCCCGGTTCGATGACGAGAAAACCGTGCGCGAAGAGATCGAAACCGCCGTGGTGGACGTCAAGCAGGCGCTAACCCGGTTGGACGCGGTATATGCCGCCTATGCCGACCCGGATGCCGACTTTGATAAACTGGCCAAAGAGCAGGGGGAGCTGGAAGCCATCATCCAGGCCCACGACGGCTATAATCTTGACAATCAGCTGGAACGCGCCGCCGACGCACTGCACCTGCCGCCGTGGGACGCCAAAATCGGCACCCTATCCGGTGGCGAACGCCGGCGGGTCGCTATTTGCCGGCGGCTGCTGGAAAAACCGGATATGCTGCTGCTCGACGAACCCACCAACTATCTGGACGCCGAGTCCGTCGCCTGGCTTGAACGTTTCTTGCACGACTATGAAGGCACCGTGGTGGCGATTACCCATGACCGTTATTTCCTGGATAATGTCGCCGGCTGGATCCTGGAGCTGGACCGCGGTGAGGGGATCCCCTGGGAAAGCAACTATTCGTCCTGGCTGGAGCAAAAAGATCAGCGCCTGGCGCAGGAAGCCTCATCCGAGGCGGCGCGGCGCCAGTCCATCGAAAAGGAATTGGAATGGGTACGGTCGAACGCCAAAGGCCGCCAGTCGAAAGGTAAAGCCCGCCTGGCCCGCTTTGAAGAGCTCAACAATGTCGACTACCAAAAGCGCAACGAGACCAGCGAATTGTTTATCCCGCCCGGTCCCCGTCTGGGTGACAAGGTGCTGGAAGTCAGTCAACTGCGCAAATCCTACGGCGACCGTCTGCTTATCGATGATTTGTCTTTCTCTCTTCCCAAAGGGGCGATTGTCGGCATCATCAGCCCCAACGGCGCTGGTAAATCCACGCAGTTCCGGCTGCTGTCGGGCCAGGAACAGCCGGACAGCGGCAGCATTACGCTGGTGGATACCGTACAGTTAGCCTCGGTGGACCAGTTCCGCGACAATATGGATAACGGCAAAACCATGTGGGAAGAGATCTCCGGCGGCCAGGATATTATGCGCATCGGTAATTTTGAACTGCCGAGCCGCGCCTACGTGGGCCGTTTCAATTTCAAAGGCGGTTGATCAAGGGAAACGCGTCGGTGAGCTGTCCGGCGGCGAACGTGGCCACGTGCACCTGGCTAAATTGCTGCAGGTGGGCGGCAATATGCTGCTGCTCGATGAGCCGACCAACGATCTGGATGTCGAAAAGCTGCGCGCGCTGGAAAACGCCCTGCTGGAGTTCCCCGGCTGCGCTATGGTCATCTCCCACGATCGCTGGTTCCTCGACCGCATCGCCACGCACATTATCGACTACCAGGACGAAGGAAACATCGAATTCTTTGAGGGAAACTTCACCGAATACGAAGAGTACAAGAAAAAGACGCTGGGCGCGGAAGCGTTACAACCGCACCGCATCAAGTACAAGAAAATGGCCTGACGGCCAGCAGTGCGTTACGATGCCGCCAGGCGCCGTTTTTTTACGTCCACGCTGAGCGTTTGCCACTGCGCCCTGCGGTGGCGCCTACACCAAGCGTTTGCCGCTGCGCCTACGAATTTGGCGCGCCGGTGTTTGCCGGCAATGTCGTCAGCGCTCCCCCAACAGCTCTTTCACCAGCGTAATGCACTGTAAAAAGCGCTGGTCATAATCCGCCACGTCCACCCGCACGTAGGGGATGTGATTGTCGTGCAGCAACGCCTCAAGCAAACGCTGGAACTCATCGCGGTCCGTCGGCGCGCCGAGACTGCGCAGACCGTCGGCGACCCAGGGGGTATTGTTTTTCAACAGGATAACCAAATCGAAACGGTACTCATCAATCATCGCCTGCACGAAAGGGTGCTCACGGCCGTGATATTTTTTGCAAAACGCCTGGCTGGTGACGAAGTCGGTATCGATAAAGGTTACCTTATTGGCGTATTTCACGGCGAAATCAATGAACTGGACCTGGCCTAACGCAATTTTATCGTAATCGGAATATTGCAGCGCCATCTCGTCGCCGCCAAGGTGGGTGAACACATAATCACGGCCATATTCCCAGGCGCTGGTGGTATTAAAGATATTGGCCAGCTTGTTGACAATGGTGGACTTGCCGCTGGATTCTCCGCCAATCAGCGCCACGGTGCGGACGAAGAACGGTTTGACTTCCGTGGGAATATAGTCCCAATAGCGGAAAGGATCCTGGCGGATTTGCTCTCCGCTGATGGACATAAACGAACGATCGGGATCGATAATCACAGTTTCAATCCCCAGATGTTCACGATAATGCGCGAGATCCTGTTTTTCGCTCGAATAGATAAAATCCGCCTCAATGCCTTTGTCGGCCATGAAACCCTTTACGCCCCGGCTCCAGACATCCCAACCGTGGGGGTAAGGCTCCATCCCCTGTTCATTGAAAGCATGAATACGGATATTTTTTTGGTACTTGAAGGTTTGCAGCAACCAGCGCAGCCTGTCGCTGAGCGTGGGCTGCTGGGACATGGCGCTGTCCTCAAACAGCCGCAGGTCGCGCTGATCGTCGTAGTTGAGGATCACATGCAGCTCATCCACCTGACTACAGGCCCGCTGAATCAAATAGATGTGCCCGGTATGCAGCGGATAAAACTTGCCGAATATCACCCCGACCGTTTTCTGCCGTCGGGGAAACTCCAGCCCGAGGAAACGGTGGATGGCTTCGAGCTTCTGGGCGCTCGGGCTTTTGATTTTCGCGTTCAGCAGTTGGCTGAGGTAGCCCTTGGTGACGTCGCAGGCTTCCGCCATCTGCTGTAAGGTGCATCCCTGCTGCTTGATGGCGCTTTTCAGGTAATTGAACGACGACATATATTCCTCAGCGTCAGAGTTCTTCCAGTATCGCCAGCGCGTCGGCCAGTTTTTTTACGCCGAAGATCTGCATATTGTCCTGCGTTTTTTTCGGCACGATGGCGCGGCGAAAACCATGTTTGGCGGCCTCGGTGATCCGCTCCTGGCCGCTCGGAACCGGGCGGATCTCCCCAGCCAAACCGACTTCGCCGAATACCACCAGATCTTTCGGCAACGGGCGGTCGCGCAAACTGGATACCATCACCAGCATCAGCGCCAAATCGGCGCTGGTTTCGATAACCTTCACCCCGCCGACCACGTTGACAAAGACATCCTGATCCGCCATCTGCAGCACGCCGTGGCGGTGCAGCACCGCCAGCAGGATCGCCAGCCGGTTTTGCTCAAGCCCCACCGCCACCCGGCGCGGATTGGCCGTCATCGAGTGATCCACCAGCGCCAGGATCTCGACCAGCAGCGGCCGGGTGCCCTCCCAAACCACCATCACGCTGCTGCCGAGCGTCATCTCCTCCCCGCGGCTTAGGAATATCGCCGAGGGGTTGCTGACTTCACGCAGCCCTTGCTCGGTCATGGCGAACACGCCAAGCTCATTCACCGCACCGAACCGGTTTTTATGGCTGCGCAGCGTACGGAAACGGGAATCGGAATCGCCGTCAAGCATTATGGAGCAATCGATACAGTGCTCAAGTACCTTCGGACCCGCCAACGAGCCGTCTTTGGTCACATGACCGACCATGATTATTGCCACGCCCTGGGTTTTGGCGAAGCGGGTCAGATAGGCGGCGGATTCCCGCACCTGGGTGACGCTGCCCGGCGAAGACTGCACATCTGCCATGTGCATGACCTGAATCGAGTCGATGACCATTAAGCGCGGTTTTTCCTGCGACGCGATCAGGCAAATTTGCTCGATGCTGGTTTCCGACAGCATATTCAGATCACCGGTGGGCAGCCCGAGCCGGTGCGCACGCATCGCCACCTGCTGTAGGGACTCCTCGCCGGTGACGTACAGGGTTTTCATTTCGCCGGCCAGCTTGCAGAGCGTTTGCAGCAGCAACGTACTTTTCCCGGCGCCGGGGCTACCGCCAATCAAAATGGCGCTACCCGGCACCATGCCGCCGCCCAGCACGCGATCCAGCTCTTTGAAACCCGTGGAGAAACGAGGCAGCGCTTCCAGGCTGATGTCCAAAAGCTTTTGCACTCTGCTCACGCCGCTCTCGCCGGCGTAGCGGCAAGGCGCACTTCGGTGATGGTGTTCCAGGCATGGCAAGCGGTACATTGCCCCTGCCAGCGGGGATAATCCGCACCGCATTCGTTACACACAAAAGCGCGTTTTACCGCTTTAGCCACAGATTACCTCTGCAAGATAGGGCGCGCCGGACGCCGCGGTCGATTCGCCGCGGGCGGGCACGCTCAGCGTTCATCGTGTTTGAGATTGCCGCTCAGGATGCACAGCACTCCCAGCAGATCGGCGTGACGAATCGTCACCTTACTCTGTTCATTGACTTTCGGCTTGGCGTGGAACGCGATGCCCAGACCCGCTGATTGTATCATCAATAAATCATTTGCACCGTCGCCAATCGCCACCGTCTGGCTGATGGGGATAGCCAGTTTGTCCGCCAGGCGCGTCAATTCCCGCGCCTTGTAACCGGCATCCACCACCTCCCCCAACACCTCGCCGGTCAGGCGGCCATCGCGAATTTCAAGCTCGTTGGCGGCAATGGAAACCAAACGCAGTTTGTCACGCAGCAGTTCGGCGAAGTAGGTAAAGCCGCCGGAGGCGATAGCGACATGCCAGCCCAGGCTTTGCAGCTTTTTCGTCAGTTGGGTCAGACCAGGCATCAGCAGTAACGCCTCGCGCACCTGCCGCAAAATATCGGCATCGGCGCCTTTTAAGGTGGCGACCCGCTGGCGCAGGCTGGCGTTGAAATCCAGTTCGCCGCGCATCGCCCGCTCGGTGACCTCGGCCACCTGTGCGCCAACGCCCGCCAGTTTGGCTATCTCATCAATGCACTCGATTTGTATCGCCGTGGAGTCCATATCCATCATCAGCAGGCCCGGCGTACGCAAATAGGGCGTTTTGCCAAAGGGGGCCACGTCCAGCCCGTGATCATGGGCCAGCTGCGAGGCACGCGCTGATACCGCGACAGACTCTGTTTATCCAAATTTTTGCTGTATAATAACCAACCGGTATGGCCCGCCCGATAATCCAGCGGCATGACCTCATCGCCGCTTAATGACAAAGGCAATCCCGGCCAGTGTGAAATCCCCTCGGGCAGATCGCAGTAGGTCAGACTATTGGCATTTTGACTCCTGTAGGATGATGTTCAGCCGCCGTTAGCAACGCGCAACAAGCTATCCTATCGCCGGCGCTTCTGGCAACATAAAGCGTCCAAAAGAGAAAGGAAACCTATGGCCCGCGCCAGATTCTCGTTCCGTTTACACCGCACGGTTATCGTGCTGATTTGCGTCGCGCTGCTGGAGGTGTTAATGCAGGGCGCGACCTATTTCAGCCTGAGCCACCAAATGGCCCGCTCGGCGCAAGTGGAAGAGTTGGCGGATACGCTGATCCGCCAGGTCACCGGCGAGCTGGCGCCCTTGATGGCCAGCCGTGACGATAACAGCGCCCCCATCAAATCGGTGCTGGATCGTCTCACGCGCAATAGCCGCATTCTCGACGCCAGCGTGTATAACATGGACGGCAGTCTGGTGGCCCGTTCGGACGAAAACATCAGCGTACGCGACCGGCTGGCTATCGGCAATCAGCGGGCGGGCAGCTTCTTCAATCACTAGTTGGTGCGGACGATCGAAGATGACAAAGGCCCGAGTGGTTTTGTCCGTCTGACGCTGGATACCCACGAACTGGAGATTGAAGCCAAACAGGTCGATAACACCACTAACCTGCTGCGCCTGATGATGCTGCTGGTGCTCGCCATCGGCATTATCCTGGCACGTACGCTGCTGCAAAACCGCCGCAGCCGCTGGCAGCAGTCGCCCTACCTGCTCACCGCCAGTACGCCGCTGGTGGAACAGCGCGCGGAAGAGGATGACGTCGCGCTCCCCGCGGACGACGCCAAGCCCCCCGACACGCCCTGAGACGGCGGCGCCCCAGACCGGCACGGATTTAGCGCGCGTCGCCCAATAATACCGATTCCAGCGCCACTTCAATCATGTCGTTGAACGTGGTCTGGCGATCGGCCGCGCTTAAGGCTTCTCCGCTGCGGATATGATCGGACACGGTGCAAATCGCCAGCGCGCGCGCGCCAAATTCCGCCGCCACGCCATAGATCCCGGCGGCTTCCATTTCCACGCCCAAAATGCCGTATTTTTCCAGTACGTCGAACATCTGCGGATCGGGGGTATAAAATAGATCGGCGGAGAAAAGATTACCCACGCGTACCGGAATGCCGGCGGCGTTAGCCGCATCCACCGCATTACGCACCATATCGAAATCGGCGATGGCGGCGAAATCGTGATCTTTAAAACGCATGCGGTTCACTTTGGAATCGGTGCTGGCACCCATGCCGATAACGATATCCCGCACATTGACGTTGCTTCTAATCGCGCCGCAGGAGCCTACGCGGATAATCTGTTTCACGCCGAAATCGGTAATCAGCTCTTTGGTATAAATCGAGCAGGACGGAATGCCCATACCGTGCCCCATTACCGAGACGGCCCGCCCTTTATAGCTGCCGGTATAGCCCAGCATGCCGCGCACCTGATTAACTTCCCGGGCATCGGAAAGGAAGGTGTTGGTAATATGCTGCGCCCGCAGCGGATCGCCCGGCATGAGCACAACCTCAGCGAAATCGCCCATTTCAGCATTAATATGCGGCGTTGCCATACTCTGATTCCTTGTTGTGTTGAGGATAAAAACGGGCCGCCGGCCCCAGCAGGCCAACGGCGAATAGCCACGGTTTATTGACTGGCCGCTTAGCGCGACGTCTTGGCGAAATCAGGGCGCCAGCCGTGTCATCGACAGGCGCCGCCCCGCACGGCTTAAATTATCGCTTTGCCATAGTCCATCGGCGAGAGAGCGAAGTAGCGCGCCACCGTCTGGCCAATATCGGCGAACGTCGTGCGATGGCCGTAAAAACCCGGATTCACTTTCGGACCGTAGATCAGCACCGGCACATGCTCACGGGTATGATCGGTACCGTGCCAGGTGGGATCACAGCCGTGATCGGCGGTGAGGATCAAGATATCATTGTCTTTCACCCGCGACATCAGCTCCGGCAATCGGCGGTCAAACAGCTCAAGCGCCGCAGCGTAACCGGCGACATCCCGCCGGTGGCCGTAGGCGGAATCGAAGTCAACAAAATTGGTGAACACCAGGGTGTTATCCCCCGCCGCGTCCATTTCCCGCACCGTCGCATCGAATAAGGCATCAAGGCCGGTGGCCTTCACCTTTTTACTGATGCCCACCTGTGCATAAATATCTGCTATCTTACCCACCGACACCACCGTCCCCCCTTTCTCTTCCACCAGCTTTTGCAAAATGGTGGCGGAGGGCGGCGGCACCGCCAAATCGTGTCGATTGCCGGTACGCTCAAATTGGCCGGCCTGCGCGCCGACGAAGGGCCGGGCGATGACGCGGCCGATATTGTAACCGCCGTCGGTGAGAATCTCGCGCGCTATCTCGCACAAATCATACAGACGCTGCAGGCCGAAAGTCTCTTCGTGGCAGGCTATCTGAAACACCGAATCCGCCGAGGTGTAAAAAATCGGCTTCCCGGTGCGCATATGCTCTTCCCCCAGTCGGTCGAGGATCACCGTCCCCGAGGCGTGGCAATTGCCGAGGAAACCCGGCAAGCCCGCGCGGGCGACCAGCTCCTCCAGCAGCGCCGGCGGAAAGCTGTTTTCCGTTTCCGGGAAATAGCCCCAGTCGAACAGCACCGGCACCCCCGCGATTTCCCAGTGCCCCGATGGTGTGTCTTTGCCGGAGGAAATCTCGCTGGCATAGGCGTACGTGCCAATGATCTCCGCCTGCTTATCCAGCCCCGGTGGAAAATGACCGGTGGATTGTTCGGCGGCCTTGGCCAGCCCGAGGCGCGTCAGATGGGGCAGCTTCAGCGGTCCGTTGCGCCCGTGATTGGCGTCGCCGCGCTCACAGCGCTCGGCGATATGCCCCAGGGTGTCCGATCCACGATCGCCGAATTTATCGGCATCGCCAGCGGCCCCGATACCAAATGAGTCCAGCACCATGATAAATACACGTTGCATCATTGTTCTCCTGCTTGCGGCGAAATGCCGGCCCATCGGCCGCTTTTGCGCCGCGTTCGAGGGGAGSGGSSSGSGSSGSKSCCGCAATAAAAAGCCGGCAGACTAACCGGCCGCCGCCGTAATGCGGCGATATACAACCGGTAACGCTTCCGGCGCCCCGTCGCCGAGCTGGCGGCGTGGATGACGGCCAGCGGCATCGCGCCGTCGACATAGTCCCCCAGCCGCGCCATATCGGTTAAACCGACGCTATAATCTCGATGGCGTCGCTGGCCCGCTGACGGTCATCCCGAGCGCGCGGGTATCCATATGGCGCGGACATAGCCCGCGCTGGCGGGGAAGACCGGCTTACTCAGCGTCGCCACCGGCAGATAGTGGTCATAGCGCTGGATGAAGTCCGCCGGGCCGCCCTGTGCCGCCACCAGCCGGCCGAAGCGTTCCGCCGCCTCACCGCTGTCCAGTGCCCGCAATAGCGCTGCGCGCGCCACGTTCTCGCTGTGCGCCAGGCCGGCGGTCATCAGCATTTCGCTGCACAGCGCCATAGTGACCTCAAACAGCCGCGGATTGCGTTCGTCATTGGTCAAAAAGCGGACCGCTTCGCGGACTTCCAGCGCATTGCCGGCGCTGGAGGCCAAGACCTGATTCATATCAGTCAGCAGCGCGGTGGTCCTGCACCCCGCGCCGTTGGCGACGCCGACAATGGCCTGCGCTAGCGCCTCGGAGCGCGCGAGGGTGGGCATCAGGGCGCCGGAGCCCACCTTCACATCCATCACCAGCGCATCCAGCCCTTCCGCCAGTTTCTTCGCCAGAATCGAGGCGGTGATAAGCGGGATCGAATCCACCGTCGCGGTAATATCGCGGGTGGCGTAGATGCACTTATCCGCCGGCGCCAGCGAATTGGTTTGCCCCATAATCGCCACGCCGACCCGTTTGATCTGGGCGCGGAAGGCATCGTCGTCCAGGAAAATCGATAGTCCCGGAATTGCCTCCAATTTGTCGAGCGTACCGCCGGTATGCCCCCAGCCTGCGACCGGACACCATCGGCACGAAGCCGCCGCAGGCGGCGATCATCGGCCCCAGCATCAGCGAGGTAACATCCCCCACGCCGCCGGTGGAATGCTTATCCACCACCGGCCCGCTTAATGCATCCCGGCGCCAATCCAGCGTATGGCCGGAGTCTCGCATCACCAGCGTCAGCGCCACGTGCTCCTCCAGGTTCATGTCGTGAAAAAAGATGGTCATCGCCAGGGCGGCGATTTGGCCCTCTGAGACAGTATTATCGCGCACGCCGTTGACGAAAAAGCGAATTTCCTCCGCGCTCAGCGGCTCGCCATCCCGCTTTTTACGGATAATTTCTTGTGCCAGAAACACGGTTTCCTCCCGGCAAAGCATAACGGGCCTTAGCCCGAAAAACGGCCTATGCCGCTGCGGCGGCGGGCCGCCACGGCTTAGTACCCGTTTTTGGCAGGCTGTGCTTCCTCTCCCAGCACCGTCAACAAACTGCCCAATAGGCTGGAGGCGCCGAAACGGAAATGACGGGGGTTGACCCAGCCTTCGCCCATAATCTCATCGGCAAGGACCAAATAGGCCGCGGCCTCTTCGGCGGTGCGCACGCCGCCGGCGGCTTTAAACCCCACGCGATCGCCGGCGCCCTCTTCGGCGATAACGTTCAGCATGATGCCGGCGCTCTCAAGCGTCGCGTTGACCGGCACTTTACCGGTAGAGGTTTTAATGAAATCAGCACCGCCCGCAATCGCGATTTGCGACGCGCGACGGATGAGATCCGCCCGGCGCAGTTCACCGCTCTCTATGATTACTTTCAGCAGCACCTGTGAGGCATGACACTGTTCGCTAGCCTGTTTCACCATTTCCAGCCCTATTTGCTCATTGCCGGCGATAAGCGCGCGATAGGGGAAAACGATATCCACCTCATCGGCGCCGTAGGCGATAGCGGCGCTGGTTTCCGCCAGCGCGGTGTCGAGACAGTCATTACCGTGGGGGAAATTGGTCACGGTGGCGATGCGCACCGTCGTGCTGCCCTGGGCGTTCAACGTCTGCCGGGCAAGGGGAATGAAGCGCGGATAGAGACACACCACCGCGGTCTCGCCCACCGGAGTGTGGGCCTGGCGGCACAAGGCGATCACCTTTTCATCGGTATCGTCATCATTTAAGGTGGTCAGATCCATGAGGCTCAGCGCACGCTGGGCCGCAAGGGTTAATTGATTCATTTTACTCTCCAACTTACCGTTTTTCGCCGTGGGGCGAATCAGCAAACAGAGCGCGGAACAGACGGCTGTTCACGCGCAACAAGGTTGGCGAGCGGACTTGATTCCATGAAGAGCTACCCACCGGCCATGCAGACCGAGGGCGTCAGAGTTCCTTCTCGCCGCGCCATTATCCAGTGCACGGGGTATCCTGCTCTCCCCGTATTGCACTGACGCTATTTTTTCATATTTAAGCGAAATAAGCTGCTGCATTATCGCGTTTTATGCACGACAACACGGAAATCATGCTGCCCGTGCGCCCTGCGCCGCTGTTCATGGCTGAACGCATTTATCTTAGCCCGGCAACGGTAGGTGCGCGTTTCGCGGCCTTCATGGCGGCGCCCCTTTACCGCACTGCGGCGCCCGGCGGATGATATCCCTCGGTTCCCTTTGCCGGCAGCCCGAACAGACGCAGGCTATTGTGATAAAGAGTCTCGACAATCTCCGCCGGCGCCTCTCGGCGCAGGTCGCATAGCGCGGCGAAGGTCTGGCGGATCCGCTCCGGTCGGTTAGGCTGGCCCTGGTAACCGGACAGCGGCATATCAGGCGCATCGGTCTCCAGCAGCAGGCACGACAACGGCAATCGCGCCATGACATCACGGGTTTTACTGGCGCGGGAATAAGTGATGCTACCGCCGACGCCGAGATAAAACCCCAGACGACGAAATGCGTCCGCCTGCTGATAGCTGCCGGCGAAACCATGTACCACCCCGGTACGCGGCACGGTGATGGTCCGCAACAGCTTGGCCAGCCTGTCGTGTGTACGGCGGGAGTTCAGTATCACCGGCAAATCGTAGCGCGCCGCCAGGCGCAGTTGCGCCGACAATAACGCCAGTTGGCTCGGCAGTTGCGGCTGCGGCATATACGATCCAGGCCGATTTCCCCGACCGCCGTCAGCGTCTCACGGTGCTGGCGCAAATGCTGCTCTAATAAGTCGACATCCGCATCTTGATGCTGGTCGATGGCGATGGGATGCAAACCGAGCGCGGCATGCAGCATCGGGTGCCGTTCCGCCAGCGCCAACACGTCGGCGAAGCGAGCGGCCGCCACCGAGGGCACCACAATACTTTCAATACCGGCCGCCGACGCCTGACGTAAACTTTGCTGTTCCTGGCCTAAAAACGGCGGGAAATCGAAATGACAATGTGTGTCGATAAAGCGCGGTTGGTTCATGAGTCTCCCTGTGCCGGTGGCCCTTGTGTGTCAGTCGGCCGAGCCGTTTTCCTCACCAAGCTTATAACATAAAGCGCCGCCCGGCGGTGACAAGGCCTTCGCCAATGCGAATAGCCGGCAGCCGGGTTCTCACCGCGATTACCTCACGTCGGTAAGCAGCCAAGTCCTCGCAGCGCTAAAAAGAGGCTGAAACGAGTGTGGCGGCGGGCCAGGGGCAAGCATCAGGGCCGCGGCGAAGACCAGTCTTGAGGCGAGAGTCGAGAATCAGTCTTAAGCAGCATAAGCACGCTAGGGTTGCGGTAAAACGCGATAAATACAGTAGGGGGCGAAACTTGACGATGGCGGCAAGGAGTTGACTAAAAGCGATGCTTTGACCTAAAACGGCATCATAATCTGTTGCCGGCGAGAGTGCGATAGGCAACGTGGCGATGGCTTAATAGCAGGTTTTGCTGGCTAAAGGCGATCCCGGTTTCACCGATTTGCCGTAATCTTCCTGTAAAACGCCGGAGAGGTAATCATTGCTTCCCGCAACCCAAGCACAGTCGCTATCAAACCACTCTGCCCACAACCACCACATCTGGCTTTTCCACTGTTTCAATATGCCTACAACGATGTCGTTATTCATAAGCCTCTCCGGAATAACCGTTCAACATGACTGGCCCGAAGGCCAGTGGCTGTTCAAAGCTTCACTACCTGCCGCGACGCCCGGTAAACAGGCTTATCAGGAACAGGATAATACCGACGACAAATACGATTTTCGCTGCCCAGGCAGCCGTACCCGCCAGACCACCGGTGGGGTGGCAATTATTTCTGGACTCTCAAGGGGAACGATGGATTAGCCGGAAGCCCTTTACTGGCGCGGCTTACAGTGATTTTACAGATTCTGGACTCGTCGCAAAAAAATGAGCGGAAAATGATTTTTTTGCACTATATTATTCTGGACTGGATTGGTCGTGGTTTGAGTAAGTTTAAAAGCCGGTTAAACATTTTTTGTTAACTATTTTGTTGCAAAATATAAACAAAGTATTTATAGTTTGTTTAAACGGCCCTTTTGCTATTGCTTACTAGGATTTCCTCTCCTGTCTCCATTTCGCCATCAAAACCACTCTCTCTGCCGTTTGCATCGTTCAGAGCAGCCAGCGCCTCATTTTCTGGGTAATCCTTGCCCAATATCTTATCCTTGATTACGTGATCAAGTTTCAGGAGCCTTATGTTGTCATCGTCAAGAAGGTAGAGCAATATTTCAACACCTTTTAGACCAAGAATTTCAGCCAGTTTCGATAAATCATCATCTTTCAACAATCCTAAAAGATCAGTGATTCTCGATATGTCTCGAGCAACTGACGTTGTTGTAGTGACAACGATGGGTTCTTTATAAACCCATAACTTACGCTCTTCATTTTCTGTGTCTACATCACCAATTCCTGTGAGCAACCATTCCACAGATACGTTTTCACATCTAGATATGGCTTCCAGTACCTGCCTTCTTAGGTTTGGTTGCATGGATGCACGTTTAAAATAGTTTTGCAGAGTGCTATAATTTACCCCCCAAGCTTCTGCGGCTTGACGTCTTGATGGGTACCTTTTAACTAATTTGGCAATGCGAGAAATCACAGGTTCTTTTGTACCATCAGGAAAAGAACCGATACGTACTTTTCTCTCACCAGGCTATTTTGTATTCATACTATTGATTTTAAACATTTTTTAATGAAAGCCACCGGAGTTCATAAAAAACCCATAAACTCTTGCAATGGTTTTTTATAAGCCTATACTTTATCCATAGAGATAACCCTTCGGTTGTCCCTGCGGGTAACTTTTTAGGATAGATGAATGATGAGTCAAAAAGAAGATCAGTATGTCGATTGGCACCCTGAAATCATCAAGGCGGAAATCCACAAAAGAGGACTATCGCTCCGCGCACTTTCACTGGAGGCGGGTTACAGCAAAGACTCACTTAAAACCATTTTGCGTACACCATGTAGACCGTATCAGCAAATTATTGCTAATGCGTTGGGGTAGAGCCGGAAGTGATCTGGCCAAGCCGTTACAGAACTGCAAGCTATATCCGCAAGGTGTCTTAATCATGTTTGTTGTCGCCAAAGAATTAATGGGAGTACCCGGCTTACCCGCGACAACCAAGGGCATTCGCCAGGCACTGTGTCGATATTCGGAGGGTT
>NZ_JBLKSS010000025.1:0-25739 GCF_047607725.1 Sodalis sp. (in: enterobacteria)
GCGTGGAGCCGGAAGCGTATCTGCGCCATGTGCTGGCGATTATCGCGGATCATCCCATCAACAAAATCAAAGAGCTCCTGCCGTGGAACCTCACCATCCCTGCTGAATAACTGTCAATACGGCGCTGGGCGTACGCTTACCTCTGGCCAACAAAAAAGGGGCGCAAGCGCCCCGGGAGAATGCGGCTCCACCTTAACCGGATTGCTAGTGGCTGCCGCGCTGGTATAAACGCCGGTACGTTCTGCCCTTACGGGGATTTCCCTGGTGTGGAGCAACCTTTCCCGACTGAGGCTTATTATTCCATTAAACTGCTGATTGGCGCCGCGTAACCGCCTTCCCTACCAACAAAGAGCGCCGGCGAACCGGCGCTCTCGTTTACCGCTGCTCCTCGCGCAATTTTTTGGCGGCGGTCACCATATTGGCCAACGATTGACGCGTTTCCGGCCAGGCGCGGGTTTTCAATCCGCAGTCGGGGTTCACCCACAGGCGTTCCGCCGGAATACGCTGGGCCGCTTTACGCAGCAGCGCGACGATCCACTCCTCGCTCGGTACGTTCGGCGAGTGAATGTCATACACGCCAGGCCCGATTTCGTTGGGATAATCGAACTCCTTAAAGGTTTCCAGCAGTTCCATATCCGACCGGGACGTTTCGATGGTGATGACATCAGCATCCAGCGCCGCAATGGAATCCATAATGTCGTTGAACTCGCAATAACACATATGGGTATGGATTTGGGTGTCGTCCTGCGCCACCGCCGCGTTCAGCCGGAAGGTTTCCACCGCCCAAGTCAAATAGTCGTTCCAGGCCGAATGTTTCAGCGGCAGGCCCTCGCGCAGCGCCGGCTCGTCGATTTGAATGATGCCGATACCGGCCTGTTCCAAATCCGCCACTTCATCACGCAACGCCAGGGCAATCTGCCGGGCAATGGTTTTACGGCTCACGTCCTCGCGGGCGAAAGACCAGCACAAAATGGTGACCGGACCGGTCAGCATGCCTTTTACGGGCTTGTCGGTCATCGATTGGGCATAACGCGCCCATTCGACGGTAATCGCCTCAGGGCGGCAGATATCACCGATGATAATGGGCGGCTTCACGCAGCGCGAACCGTAACTTTGCACCCAACCGTTCTGGGTAAAGACAAACCCGTCCAGATGCTCGCCGAAATATTCCACCATGTCGTTGCGTTCGGCTTCGCCGTGTACCAGCACATCCAGCCCCAGGCGCTCCTGCTCGACAATGGCTTGCTTGATATGCTCGCTGATGCCGGTGCGATAGCGGCCGCCATCCAGACGCCCGCGTTTGAAATCGAGGCGCAGACCGCGGATTTCCGTGGTTTGCGGGAAAGATCCTATGGTGGTGGTTGGCCAGGCGGGCAGATTAAAGCGTGCGCGTTGCACGGCGGCGCGGGCGGCGTACGGCTGCTGGCGCTGGCTGTCGGCGGCGGTAATCTTCTCCAGACGCGCTTTGACCTCTGGATTATGCACCCGGCTGGAGTGGCGGCGGGCGCGGATTGGCGCGCTGTACTCGGCCAGCCCGCCCTGATGCGTCTCATCCGGCGCATTCAGCGCGGCACGCAGCAGACCCAGCTCGGCGCATTTTTGCAGCGCAAAAGCAAACCAGCTCTTCACTTCTTCGTCCAGCCGCGTTTCGGTGCTCAAATCAATGGGGCTATGCAGCAGCGAACAAGACGATCCCAGCCACAGCTCGCGTTTGCCCACCAGAGGACGCAGTTGTTCAAACCAGCTCTGCAGATCGGCGCGCCAGACGTTACGCCCGTTGATGACGCCGGCGGATAACACCCACTCCGCCGGCAGTTGCCGATGCAGGTCGGTCAGGTCGTCGTCGCCCGCCACCAGATCCACATGCAGCCCCTGTACCGGCAGCGCGGTGATAATATCCAGTTGATGCCGGATGCTATCGAAATAGGTGGTCAGCAGCAGTTTCGCCTGTCCCTGCAGCGCTTGATAGGCATCGCGGTAGGCTTCACGCCACGCCTGCGGCAACTCCAGCACCAGGGCCGGTTCGTCGATCTGCACCCAGTCCACGCCGCGTTTCGCCAGTTCACCCAGCACCTGCCGGTACACCGGCAGCAGCGCCGGCAGCAAGGACAGGCGATCAAAGACTTCCCCCTTCACCTTGCCCAACCACAGGTAGCTGACCGGCCCAAGTAGCACCTGCTTGACGCGGTGGCCTAGCGCCAGCGCTTCGTCCACTTCGTCGAGCAGTTGGGTCCAGCCCAGGCGGAACTGCTGTCCAAGGGTAAACTCGGGGACCATGTAGTGGTAATTGGTGTTAAACCATTTGGTCATTTCGGCGGCGGCGGCGGGCTCACCGGTCGGGGCGCGGCCGCGGCCGATGCGAAACAGCGTGTCGATATCGCTGGCGTTCGCGCCGCTGCGGTGGCGGGCCGGGACGTTATCCAGCATCAGACTGGTGGTGAGAACATGATCGTACCAGGCAAAATCACCCACCGGCAGAAGGTCGACCCCGGCGTCTTTCTGCTGTTGCCAATGACACGCCCGCAGTTCGCGGCCGGTTTCCAGCAACTGCTGCTGGCTGATATTCCCGGCCCAATAACTTTCTTGCGCTTTCTTTAATTCCCGGTGCAGACCGACGCGGGGAAAACCCAGTGTGTGACTCAGAATTGCCATTACCCTCTCCCATTTAGACGTCCAGATGTTTACACATCCATAATCACCATGTAATGTACAGTTCACAAGCGCAAATTATTCACTTGCAGGTGAAACACTCTCATGATCGAACTCAAACATCTGCGAACGCTGCAAGCGTTGCGTAACAGCGGCTCGCTGGCGGCGGCGGCGGCGCAGCTACACCAGACCCAATCGGCGCTGTCCCATCAGTTCAGCGATTTGGAACAGCGGCTGGGCTTTCACCTGTTCGTGCGCAAAAGCCAGCCGCTGCGTTTTACGCCGCAGGGAGAAATTTTGCTGCAACTGGCCGAACAAATCCTGCCGCAGGTGCAGCAGGCGCTGCAAACCTGCCAGCAGCCGCATCAGGCCACGCTACGTTTAGCTATCGAATGCCATAGCTGCATCCAGTGGCTGACGCCGGCGTTGGTGGAATTTCACCAACAGTGGCCACAGGTATTGATGGATTTTCGCTCCGGCGTCACCTTCGATCCGCAACCGGCGCTGCAACAGGGCGAACTGGATTTGGTGCTCACCTCGGATATCTTGCCGCGCAGCGGGCTTTTTTATGCGCCCATGTTCGATTTTGAGGTTCGGCTAGTGGTGTCGCCGGATCATCCGCTGGCGGCCAAGGAGGTCATTGAGCCGCAGGATTTGGACCAGGAAACGTTGTTGATCTATCCGGTACAGTGCAACCGCATGGATATTTGGCGCCATTTCCTGCAGCCGGCGGGCATTAGCCCGATGCTCAAAACCGTTGATAACACTTTGCTGTTGATTCAAATGGTGTCGGCACACATGGGTATCGCCGCGCTGCCGCATTGGGTGGTGGAAAGTTTTGAATGCCAGGGGCTTATCGCCACCCGGCCGCTTGGCGAAGGGCTGTGGAGCCGTCTCTATGCCGCCGTGCGCGACGGCGAACAGCGCCAGCCGGCAACCGAGGCGTTCATCCGCTCTGCCCAGCAACACGCCTGCGCCCATTTGCCCTATGTCCGCTGCGCCGAAGCAAACCTGTAGTCTTCTGGCGCGACTTGGCGACTGGCCACTTAGCGACAGATAACACTGAGTTCGGCGCCCAGCAGCGGACGCCGAAACGACCGGCGATCGACATTACTGCGCCGTGTGCTTAAGCGAACGACGCAACAGCGACGGAAACCTAAACAGCCGGCGATTGACGCCACTGCACCGAACGCTTAAGCCACCGGTGACCGATGCCACAGCGGCGGGCGACCTTCCACAGGGGACTGAGCAACCCGCCAACATCCCTTACTTAATGCTATACATCCGCTAATTCGGTGAGGCTCCGCTCAGACAATACGTATTGCCCGATGTTTGCCCTTTGCCGATTCACGCCATCAACGCAACGGCCCGCGGCCTCTTGGCGGTCTGACGCATAAGATTTCCCCTCTCGCTGAGTGGAGAGAGGGAGCAGTGCCGCTCCGAAAGCGAGGCTCATAATTCGGTGACGGGGACCTCATTAACAAAAGGCCGCGGGTGGGCCTCACTCAAATTGGCGCCGTCGAAATGCCGCCTGTCAACAAAGGCCCCGTTGAGATTCGCGTGCGCCAAGCGGGTACCGTTCTGCTTGGTCTGTCTCAGGCAGGCCTTGCTGAGATTCGCATGGCTAAAGTCGGCGTAGTTAAGATCGGCGCGGGAAAGATCGGCATACGAGAGATCGGCGTGTCTGAGATCGGCACCGGCGAGGCAAGCTTGCCGCAGTTTGGTTTTGTAACAAACCGCGCCCGTCAGCGTCGCCTGATGCAAATGGGCTTCAGACAGCCATGCGAACTTCAGATTCGCATCCGCCAGGCAGGTCCCCTCGAGAATGGCACGGCGCATATCCGCCTCCTCCAGATTCGCGCCGCGCAGATCAGCCCACGACAAATTAGCATACGCAAAACTGGCGCCTTCCAGGTCAGCCTCGCGCAAATTGATATTACGCAAAACGTAACCGTTTAAATCGGCGCAGCGCAAGTTTAGTTTCCCCTCCTCGGTCAGTGAATATTGATTGGAGGAATGAGGGGTCCGTTTTTGTAACAGTAGCAGCGTTAAGGTGCGGGTAAAGAGATCTTGGTCCACGGTTTCAACTAGTGTGTGATTATCCGGCTCCGTAATTTTTACCTCTACCCTCACCTCACCGTTATACCAATGGGAAGGCGTATGGGAGGTAAGCGCTTGGGTAAATTTATCGTATTGCAGTGAATACGTCTTTCGTACGCTACCGGAGATGAATAAATTGATGAGATATTCCAGTCATCCTTTCGGCGAAATAGCAGATTGCCTATTGCTCTCGCTGTAATCTTGCACCGCATGTTTGGAAAATAAAGCGCAGCGCGTTGCGCTAAGATCATAAACGGTCATTCTGGCTCCTATTATTATGAAACGACCCTACTGTCGTGAATATGTTATTTAATGGCTCATTTCAACGCAGTTAAGCCTATGGCTTATTTTTTTCGTTCTTTGCGCGATAGAGAAGGCGAACCGGGGCCAAACCTTTCCCGCGCTCGCAATGGCATCATTTTTACAGAACGATCTGCTGGCTATCTATTCCAATTATGGCGACGCATTTTCCAACATTGAATGGCGGCACCCCGCCGCTGGGTAAAGACTTCCGCCTATGGTCTATATTTGTGCAAACCGCCCAGCTACCGCGCCATACCGTATCATTCCACCGTTCGCAGAATAAAAATCGATAGCTTTCTGCTGGGTAAAAGAGTGTTAAAATATCACCTGCCCTAGGCATTAAGGAATAAGCATTATCACACCACTCTTTTAACAAAAGGGCATAGCATAAAGCCAAACCGCATTAATTTTCCTGCGGAGATCTTATTCTAGACACCTCCCCCAGCGCCCTTGATGACATTGGCGCCACCACTATCCCCTTTCATCGCGCGCATGGTAACATCGCCACCATGGGTGGCTGGGATTAACATCACATCATCAGCACCGATGACCCTGCGTATTTATTTCATAAAAGTAAAGCCCTCAAGCTTATTTTGAATAAAGCCCGCACGACCTGTTAACCACAGGGTTAATTCATCAACAATGACTGTCATTTCATTCAGCGGCCTGATCACCGTGCCTTGAGGGTATTAAAAGCGACTTGTACTAGTTATTCAATGAGAAATGATTACTTTTCACGAAAATAGTCAATGCCGGCGCCATTATCCCCACCCTGGTAAAAATCAGTATATGCATTTTATTTTAACGGTATATGTTATGCCTTCTATCCGTTAAATACCTGACTTTCTACCTAAGGCGCAGGCCTTAGGTATGAGCATGGCGGTAAAAGCGCATCCGGGATCGCGGCACCGGTGCCGGCGGTTGCGTCGCCATCGGGCGTTAGCCAACAGGGCCGCGCGTGAACACCGCTATAGGTTCACGCATCGCGCGTTTCCCCCTGACGTGTTGCCGTTGACACCACCCAGCGCCGATGTATCCACAGCGAGGCCATAATGACCGCTCCACCAACGATAAAACTCGGCCAGCGCGGCTGCTCCTGCCAGATAGCCAAATTGACCAACAGGCCTGCCGGAACGTGGACATTATTCATGATACCAAGCGTACCGGCGTCCACCTGAGTGGCGCCATGGTTCCACATGAAATAGCCCAGGGCGGACGCGCCAATGCCCAGCCAAATAAGGATCCCCCACTGCAGCGTAGTGGTGGGCAATTTAGTCGCGTTACCGAACAGGCACCATGCGATAGCGGCCACCAAAAACGCGCCGAGATAAAACCAGGAGAACGCCGTATGCGGCGGCATAGGCCAAACCTCCATCAGTCGTTTATAGCCCACCATGCCGACGGCGAAACAAATGTTGGCCGCCTGCACCAGCATTAACCCCCACCAGAAATGTTGGCTCAAGTGGTCGTAACGGATTATTGCCGCGCCGGCGACCGCCAGCAGTGCGCTGCCCAAATAACCCCAGCGCAAACGCTGGCCACGCAACAGATCGTAGATGAGCGTGACATACAGCGGCGTCAGTACCGTAAACAGCAAAAATTCCTGCACGGTCAAATAAAGATAGGCCTGGTAGCTGAACAAATACATGATGCCGAGCTGGCAGGCGCCCGCCGCCATATACGCCAGCAGTTGCCGCGCGCGGTAACCCCGCCAGCGGACAAATGGCAGAAATACCAGCGCCGCCAGCGCCAATCGCACCAATACCGAAAAGGTACTGTCCACTTGGCCGGCGAGATATTCGCCAATCAAACTAAAGGAAAAAGCCCACAGAATGGTGGTGATGATCAACAGCAGCACGTTGCGCAATCTCGCAAATTGAAAACGCCAGTGTAACGGAAAGCGGTGACGGAGAATATGGCAATCAGGTTGACAGGTGTTCATAAGTTGAACACATCTAGCGCCTGCCGGTTCAGCGGAAACGCGCTTGTCTTCCCTTGCGCGCGTAACCGCTTTCACTTGTCGACTGTCCTGTTCAGATTCAATAGCCGGCCGTCAGATCATCCTGGGTACGCGGATCCGAGGCGCCGGCCAGCGTACCGTCCGGCAGACGCATAATACTCTGGACACTGCCCATCACCGGTTTTATCGCTATAGGCTGACCTTTTTCCCGCAACAGGCGAAGCGTGTCGGGGCTGAACCCCTTTTCCAGGCGTAACTCATTGGGCGTCCACTGTTGATGGAATCGCGCCGCCGCCGTAGCCTCGGCGATATTCATACCAAAATCGATGGTGTTGACCACCATTTGCAGCACGGTGGTGATGATATGGCTACCGCCCGGACTGCCGGTGACTAGCCAAATTTTACCGTCCTTGACCACCAGGGTCGGCGACATGGAGGAAAGGGGGCGTTTGCGCGGGGCAATGGCGTTGGCGTCTGCGCCTATCAGGCCAAAAATATTGGGCGAGCCGGGTTTAGCGGAAAAATCATCCATTTCATTGTTCAGCAAAATACCGCTGTTGCCAGCCATAATACCGCGGCCGAAGTAAGTATTAAGCGTATAGGTGACCGCTACCGCGAATCCGTTTTTATCGACCACCGAGTAGTGGGTGGTTTGATCGCTCTCATAAGGCGGCAATTGCCCAGGTCGAATGGCGGAAGAGGGCCGCGCATGGTTCAGGTCGATACGCTGCGCCAGCGTTTTAGCATAGGCCTTGCTAATCAGGGCCTGCACGGGAACCGAGACAAAGTCCGGGTCGCCCAGGTACTGCGAACGATCGGCGTAGGCATATTTCATTGCTTCTGACATCACCTGTATCGCGTATCGCGTATCGCGTTGGCGTTGCCGGCCCCCATTTTCGCCAGATCGAAATTCTCCAGAATGTTCAGGATCTGAATGATATGCACACCGCCGGAGGACGGCGGCGGCATGGAATAGATTTGATAACCACGATAGCTGCCCACCACCGGCCGGCGCTCCACCGCTTGATAATTGGCCAGATCCTGGCAGTTAATCAGGCCGCCGCACCGGCGCATCTCTGCGACAATCTGGCTGGCGATGTCCCCGTGATAAAACGCGCGCGGTCCCTGATGGGCAATAAGTGTTAAACTGTGGGCCAACTGCGGCTGCCGCAGCCTCTCCCCCGCGGCATAGGGCTGCCCGTTCGCTTTAAAAAAAACGGCGCGGCTGTTGGCATAATGAACCAGATTTTCCCGGCCATAATGGGCCAAATCACCCGCCAGCGCCTGATTGACGATGAAACCCTGTTTCGCCAGCCCAATCGCCTGCCGCATTACCCGCGCCAAATCCATTGAGCCGTAGCGGCTAAGCGCCATGGTCAGACCCGCTACGGTCCCTGGCGTACCTGAGGCCAGCGGGCTGGTCAGGGAGAGCCGACTGTCGGCATTACCATCGGCGCCAATAAACATCGTGCGCGTGGCGCCCTGCGGCGCCATCTCGCGGAAATCGATCGCCACGGTCTGCCCAGCCGGCGTACGCAGCAGCATGAAGCCGCCGCCGCCCAAATTACCGGCCTGGGGATGGATGACCGCCAGCGCGAACCCCACCGCCACCACGGCATCAACCGCATTCCCGCCCTGGCGCAGGATAGCCACCCCCACCTCGGTCGCCGTTTTATCCACGCTCGCCACCATGCCGTGGGGCGCGGTAACGGGATGAAAGATATCGTTTTCAACGCCGTAGCTAAGCGGTGCCGCAGTCTGCGCCTGTGCAAATGGCGCAGCCGCCACCAGCAACGTCAGCGCCATGATACAGACCTTAACGCGCGGCAAGGAAGATAACCTCATAATGACTTCTGTCGATGAATGATGGGCTAATCATTGATACGTTACCAATATCCCCTCTCTTTTCCATCAATGATTGGCCGAACACCGGCATATTGCGCGTTTAAGGTGTAAGATAAGCTATGAATTCCGGCAGGAGAGCATCATGAAAAAATACCTGGTGACACTGGGTTGGGCAGCACCGCTTCTATTGCTCGCACCGCTGGCGCTGGCGGCGACAAAACCGCGGCCACCGGTGGAGAATCCCCCCAATCGGGCGCAGCAACAGTTGCAGAACCATATGGACAATAGCGCTCAACAGCAGAAAACCCGCTTTCAGCAGCAAACCCAACAGCAGCGTCAGCAACTGCAGCAGCAGCAGGAAGCCAACCAGCAGCGCACGCGGCGAAATCAACCTTAGCAGTCGGTGTGGCGCACCCGGGGCGCGGACGGGCATCGCCGCGAACGCAATAGGCGACGTAATCAGCATTTATCAGGTCAATACGGTGGCTACAATTGGCATCGTCGCTTAGCCGGCAAAGGGCGCGGAGGGATGGCGTAACCGAGCGGAGGCTGAGCGGCGCTAACCGCCCGCGTCTCAGCCTCAAGAATTGGCGAAGTCAGCGTCAATCAGGTCAATGCGGTCGGTGCAAAGGGTATCCACGCCCCAGCCCAGCAGCGCGCGGGCGCGGTAGGGGCTGTTAACGGTCCAGGCCAGAATATGCAGCCAGCGTAAGCGCCCCGTGGAGGGCGTCTTGAATTATTGGTGGGTTTGTTGTATGAGACAGTAAACCTACGTTACACGCTTATCCTCATTGCATTTTCATATTGTATTGATTTTAATATCTTTTATTTCCATCCCGGTTTGAGTGATATGAAATTAGTGGTTCTGAAGTTTGTGATAGTGTCCATTAAAATTTAAGTGGACACTATCATCACCGGATTATCCATGATCTGACAGCCGTCCCTTATAGGATGCGGGTTCACTAGGCATCGTAGTGGAACATATTCTTACCGGGCCATACAACAAACCTACCAATAATTCAAGACGTCCTCCACGGGGCGCTTACTTCGGCCACTGCCCTAAGCGGCTTTTCGCAACGGCGTCCTAAACGGGCGAAGGGGACACGGTCGGCGCCGCGGCGTCAATGGCCGTCCCGGGCGGTCTGTATGGCCCGCCCCGCAACGGCCGCGTCAGGCCGCTGCCGGCGTGACGCCCTGAAAGGTCGGGGCGCCGAGGACAGGTTATTGCGGATAATGTTTTTGATCGTACTCACACAGATCTTCAATCAGGCAGGAGCCGCAGCGCGGTTTGCGGGCGATGCAAGTATAGCGGCCGTGGAGAATAAACCAGTGGTGGCAATCGACCTGAAACGCTTTTGGCACGACGGCCAACAGCTTTTGCTCCACCGCTTCCACGTCTTTGCCAACCGCAAAGCGAGTACGGTTGGCGACGCGGAAGATATGGGTATCCACGGCAATCGTCGGCCAGCCGAAAGCGGTATTAAGCACGACATTGGCGGTTTTGCGCCCGACGCCCGGCAGCGCCTCCAGCGCGGCGCGGTCCTCCGGTACCTCGCCCTCGTGCCGTTCTAGCAGCAGCCGGCAGGTTTTAATGATATTTTCCGCTTTGCTGTTAAAGAGTCCTATCGATTTGATATAGCTTTTGACGCCGTCCTCCCCCAGCGCCAGCATGGCCTGCGGCGTGTTGGCCACCGGGAATAACAGGTTGGTGGCCTTATTGACGCTGACATCGGTGGCCTGGGCGGAGAGCAGTACCGCAATCAATAGCTCGAAAGGCGAACGGTACACCAACTCGGTGGTGGGATGAGGATTATTGGCCTGCTGCAGGCGACAAAGAATGTCATAACGCTTGGTTTTATTCATCGGCTAATGGCTGTCCCTGTTGCAGCACTACCGGTCGGGTCGCCTTCGGCTGCCTGGCTTTCATGCGTTGATCAATAAGGTATTTTCCCGCCAGCATAAAGCCTAGGCCGATAAACGCGCCGGGCGGCAGCATCGCCAGCAAAAACGGCGTGTCGGTGTGAAACACCTCGATGCGCAGCACGCGCGCCCAGCCGCCCAGCAATTGATCGGCGCCATCGAACAGCGTGCCGTTACCGAGGAGCTCACGCAGGGCGCCGAGAAGGAGCAACGCGCAGGTTGAGCCCAGTCCGATGGCGAAACCGTCCAGCGCCGCCAGCGACGGCGGCCGCTGTGAGGCAAAGGCTTCCGCCCGACCGATGACGATGCAATTGGTGACGATGAGGGGAATGAAAATGCCGAGAGATTGATAAAGGCCAAACGCGTAGGCGTTAATAAGCATCTGTACCGTTGAGACGACCGAGGCGATTATCATCACATAAATAGGAATGCGGATTTGGCCCGGGATCCAGCGGCGCAGGGCCGACACCGCGGTATTGGTACAAACCAGCACCAGCGTGGTGGCAAGCCCCAGTCCGAGCGCGTTGGTGGCGGTGTTCGATACCGCCAGCAGCGGACACAGTCCCAGTAACTGTACCAGCGACGAGTTATTGCGCCACAGGCCCTCGATGATGATGTGTTTCGCTTCATTCATGCGGCATCTGCTCCAGCGCGTTAAGGTTCTTTTTCAAAAAGCCGGCGGTGCGTTTTACGCCATTGACCACTGCCCGCGGAGTAATGGTGGCGCCGGTGAACTGATCGAACATACCACCGTCTTTCTTTACCGCCCAACTTTTGTCGTTATCCGAGCGCAGGGATTTGCCGCTAAAGTGGGTGATCCAATCCGAAATGCACAGCTCGATTTTGTCGCCCAGTCCCGGCGTCTCATGATGGCGCGTCACCCGGGCGCCCAATACATTGCCGGAGAAATCCGCGCCAATCAGTAACTCGATGGCGCCGGAATAGCCGTCCGGCGTGGTGGACTCCACCGCTGCCGCTACCGGCGTGCCATCTTTGCGCGCCAAATAAAGCCGGTGCGGCGCGCTGCTGCCGAGTGCCGGGTCGGTCACCAGATAACACTCGTCCAGCAGTTGGTTATTATAAAGATTCGGCGGCACCACCTGATCGAGCAATTGCATTTGCTGCCTGGCCGCCTGCCGTTCAATGGTACTTGTGGTCAGGCTATTGACCAGCGCCGTCAGCCCGGTGGCGAGGGCGGCGAATACGGCAAGGGTCGTGCCGTGCTTCCTCATTATTGTCTCTAACATCCTACCTTCCTTAGCGATGGCCATATGCGCGCGGCTGAGTGTAGTGATCGATCAGCGGCACGCAGATATTGGCCAGCAGTACGGCGAAGGCCACGCCATCAGGGTAACCTCCCCAGGTACGGATAAGCCATACCAACAGACCCGTTAACGCGCCAAAGAAAAGCCGCCCTTTGACGGTGGTCGCGGCGGTGACCGGGTCGGTGGCAATGAAAAACGCACCCAGCATCGTAGCGCCGGAAAACAGGTGCAGTAAAGGCGGTGCGCTTACCGCTGGCGCCAGCCAATGCCCGAGACCGGCGCAAATCAGCATGGCGGCAAGGACGCTAAGGGGAATATGCCAGCTAATTACCCGCCGCCAGATCAGATATAGCCCACCCAGTAAAAAGCCAATATTGGCCCAGGTCCATCCCGCGCTCGTCTGCCAGTCCCAGCGGTAGTTTACCGCGGTCAGCGTGCAGGTACGCAGGTCGGTTTTAAAACCGTCGAGCGGGGTAGCCTGGGTAACGCCATCGACGGTGGCGCGCAGTTGGGCGAGCGTCAGACCGTCCGGCGTGGCGCCGGTAAAGATAAGCGCCATACTGTCGGTCGGGGAGGCCGGATGCAGCAGCAGGCTTTGCGGCGGCGACCAGCTGGTCATCTGTACCGGGAAGGAAATCAATAGCACCACATATCCCACCATGGCCGGATTGAAGGGATTATGGCCGAGCCCGCCGTACAGCTGTTTGGCGATAATAATCGCGAACGCCGTCGCCAGGACTATCATCCACCACGGTCCCAGCGGCGGCAAACTCAGCGCCAGCAGAAGGGCGGTAAGCAGGGCGGATCCATCGCTAAGCCGGTCCGCCAGCGGCTGACGGCGCAGCTTGAGCACCACACCCTCGGCAATCAGCGCGGTGGCGCAGGCCAACGCCAGTTGAATAACGATGCCACTGCCGAAAAAATACGCTAATGCCGCCAGCCCGGGCAGGCAGGCAGGCATGACCTGAATCATGATTTGCCGGGTGGTCTGCCGGTTATGGGTGAAGGGGGAGCTTGCAATTCTAAACGCCATCTAGTCCTCTTCAGACGAAATTGTGGTCGCGGCGGCAACATTATGCTCCGCTTTCTGCCGGGCGGGGATCGCCGCGCCGGCGGCGAGCGCAGGATGTGACGCCGCGCTTGCCGCAGAGGCAATCATCGATTTCATGACATTGTCACTTATGGCGCTATCGCCGTCTGCTGATGGCCGGGTTGTTTCGCGCCGTGGTGGTGGCGCGGTTGCCTGGGCCGCTTGCCGCCGGGCTTTGACCCGGGCGATAGCGGCGGCAACAGCCTCCTTGGGCGGATCGGCATTGACCACGCTAGGCGATGCGGCGTGGTGAACGGGGGCAGCAGCCCCGTGATTATCGCGCGTTGGCGACGGGGTTAATGCGCTGGGGGGTGTCGTCGCCGTGTCGGCGACAGTGACGTTGTCACTCAAGATGTTATCTCCGGTAGGTCGGCACGGGGTGTTTTCCTGCGGCGGCCGCGCGGCGGCGGAGGCATTTTGCGGCGAACCGTCCGGCGTGGCGGCGTTGACTGGCTCTGGGCTGTCCAGCGCGCCGGGGGCCGGAACGGCGGCAGCATCGAGTTTCACCGTTGCCTGCTGATGGCGGGCGAGCCTTTGTTGTTTTTCCCGCTCGCGCCGTGCCAACTTCGCTTCATAGCGCGCTTTGGCCTGCGCCGCGCGCCGCGCTTCATCGTCTAGCGCGCGGATTTCCGCTTTCTGCTGGCGATAATAATGTACCAGCGGAATATTGCTGGGGCAGACATAGGCGCAGGCGCCACATTCAATGCAATCAAACAAGTGATGCTGGCGGGCCTTATCGTGCTCTTGCCCGCGGCTGAACCAATAGAGTTGCTGCGGCAGCAGACTGGCCGGGCAGGCATCCGCGCACCGACTGCAGCGGATACAGCTTTGCTCCGGCTCGGTCGGCGCCAGTTCACGCTCGGACGGTGCCAGCAGGCAGTTGCTGATTTTAACCACCGGCACGTCCAGCGCCGGTAAGGTAAAGCCCATTAGCGGCCCACCCATTATAACGATCGGTTGTGCGGCGGGCGTGAAGCCGGCGTGGGTGAGCAGGTGGCTTACCGGCGTACCAAGGCGTGCCCAGACATTGCCCGGCCGCGCCAGCGCTTCGCCGGTCAGCGTCACCACGCGCTCGGTCAGCGCTTCGCCATCAATAATCGCCCGCTTGATGGCATAGACGGTACCCACGTTCAACATCGCCACGCCGATAGCGGCGGAATGTTGCCCTACGGGCACCTCTTTGCCGGTCAAAATTTTGGTTAATTGCTTTGCGCCACCGGAAGGATATTTGGTGGGAATGACCCGCAGTTCACCGACCGGGCAATCGCGAAGCGCGGCTTTCAGGGCGGTAATCGCGTCGGGTTTGTTGTCCTCAGCACCCAGCAGCAGGCGCTGCGGTTGCAGCATATGGCGCAAGATGGCCATGCCGGTGACAATGTCACCGGCATGTTCTTGCATGAGCCGATCGTCGGCGGTGATATAAGGCTCGCATTCGGCGCCGTTGATAATGAGGGTCTCTACCCCAGGCATCCCGCCGCTAAGTTTGGCCGCGGTGGGAAAGCCCGCGCCGCCCAGACCCGCGATTCCGCTCTGGTGGATACGATCGAGCAGCTGCGCCGGCGAACATTGGCGGAAATCCGCCAGCGGCTGACGCGCTACCCAGCGGTCGTCGCCGTCGGGCAATAAAATAACGCTTAACTCCGCCAACCCCGACGGATGCGCGGTCCGGTGCGGCGTAATCGCCGCGATGGTGCCGGAAGTGGGGGCGTGTACCGGCAAGGTTCGGCCGCTGCCTGCGGTCAAAGGCTGGCCCCGCAGGACTTGCTCGCCGGCCGTCACCCGCAATTCTCCCTCCGGGCCCAAATGCTGTTTCAGGGGGATAATCAGTTTGTCGGGCAGCGGCAAAGAATTGAGCGCCACACCGCTGGACTGGCTTTTCATCTCGGGAGGATGGATGCCGCCCGGGAAATCCCAGAGTCGCTGTTTGCGCAGGGCGGACAATAAATTAAACATGTTGCTCCTGCTGAATGACCGTAATAGGAATGGCGTGCAAATCCCATTTCCAACTTTCGGGCGTGACGGCGAGCGGCCGCATTTCGATGCAGTTGGTGGGACAGGGCGCGACACAAAGATCGCAGCCCGTGCATAAATCGCTCACCACGGTATGCACGGCGCGGGTGGCGCCGACAATCGCATCCACCGGACAGGCCTGAATACATTTGGTGCAGCCGATACAGTTGCCTTCGTCTATCCAGGCCACCCGCGTTTCAGGACGTGCGGCGGCATCCCCTGCCATCGGCTGTGGATCGACGCTAAGCTGCGCAGCGATTTTCAGCATCACCGCCTCGCCGCCCGGCACACATTTATTAATCGGGGCGCCGCCGGCCACCGCTTCGGCATAGGGACGACAGCCGGGATAGCCGCATTGGGCGCACTGGCTTTGCGGCAACAGGGCATCAATGCGCTCGGCCACCGGATCGGCGTCGACATGAAAACGACGGGTGGCAAAGCCCAACAGCGCGCCGGCCACCAATGCCAGAACGCTGAGTGCGGCGACAGCCAGCCAGAACGTCAACATCAGACCTTCACCAGTCCGGTAAAGCCCATAAAGGCCAGCGACATCAGCCCGGCGGTAATGAGGGCGATAGACGAGCCTTTGAACGGCGCCGGGACATCCGCCACCACCAGCCGTTCGCGGATCGCGGCGAACAGGACCATCACCAGCGAGAAACCGGCGGCGGCGCTAAAACCGTAAAGGGCGGACTGCAGGAAATTGTGGTTTTCATTGACGTTTAGGAGCGCGACGCCCAGGACAGCGCAGTTGGTGGTGATAAGCGGCAGAAAGATGCCGAGCAGCCGATAGAGGGCCGGGCTGGTTTTACGCACCACCAGTTCGGTAAACTGCACCACCACCGCGATAATAAAAATAAACGCCAGCGTCCGCAGATAGGGAATATTTAGCGGCAGCAGGATAAAATCATTGATAAGCCAGGCGCAAATCGACGCCAACGTCATGACGAACGTCGTGGCCATACCCATGCCCAGGGCGGTCTCCACTTTTTTGGAAACCCCCATAAAGGGGCACAGCCCGAGGAATTTGACCAGCACAAAGTTGTTCACCAGCACGGTGCCGACGAACAGCATCAGGTAACCATTCATTGCCATACCTAAATTAAGAAACAGCGGGCATTATCCGGGATTGACGGGCGTTCGACAACCCACTTCACGCGCGCGAACAATGAGGGATGTTCCGCTGGACGGCCATCAGCGCCTCTTTCACCGCGAGCCAGGGGCTAGTCCGCCCGGTCCGTCTAACGACGACGAGCCATTCAGCCTTATCGGCGTGGATACGGCCCCGGCTCAGGGCAGGATAAACGTCTGACGCACGCGTTGCGAGCGCTTGATATAGGGCACCAGCACCGCCGCGGCCAGAACGGGCGGGAACAACACCCGCAGCGCCAGATTATCACTGACCGGGGCGAAGGCGAAGGTTTGGATGCCGAGCAATACCCCTACCAGCAGCCACAGGATCAGCAGGCGGGGGAAGCACCGCGAACGGCGAAACAGGAGCCGCAGCAGCCAGAAGGTGAAAAGCCACATCACCGCGGAGGTTAGTAGGCTGGCGATGCCGCCCGGCGTCAAGGCGCCGCCGTGCTGTATCAAAAACCAGAGATACACGAGCAGCATTGCGGTGACGCTCAACAGCGTCATGCCAAGCCAGGCGACGACCGCCCATAGCCAGCCGCCGATAGGACGCGGGCGCGAGTTCAGAGGAGGGCATCGTCACACCACATACCGCCAAACCGCTTTCGGTACCTGTCCGAGATCAAACAAACGTCCGCCGGCGGCTAATTCAGCACGGCGATGATCCGCTGCCCGATACATGTTGATAATTTCAGCATCATCGGTCAGGGAATAATTTAAATGATCAAACAGTTTTTCCAGACTTTCAGATGTGTTTACCTTACGAAACTTCAGCAAATAATCGTGGGCAGTCATGTTGCACTTTCAGGGAAGGGAATATAAGCATCGTAGTATATTCCGTACGGCCGGCCTGTCCAGAAATTCCTGTCAAAAAACGCAAAAACATGGAAAAATACCCGCGTTGACATCGATTCGGCCGACATAATGCCGCTCAATGGCGGAAAGCCTGGCTCACGCCTGCCCGAACCGAAATAAAGGCGCCGCAATTGCAATGGATAACGATACGGCGCGCAATGTCGATTAATAGATATTGTTATTCAGCACATTAACTTGCCGCGAGTTTATAATAAAGTTCATTCCAGCGCAGCGCCTGTTTAAAATCGGGTAGGCGCGTTTCATTATCTATCACCATTAATTCAATATTATTCATTTCTGCATACAGACGCAGCGGCGCGAGCGTGAGCGCCTGGCTAAACACGGTATGATGAGCGCCGCCCGCAGTGATCCAGGCCTGCGCCGCGACCGCCAGAGATGGTTGGGCACGCCAGATGGCGCGCGCTACCGGCAGTTTGGGCAAAGGTTGCGGCTGTTCGATGGTGTCTACTACATTCACCAGCAGGCGAAAGTGGGAGCCCAGATCGATAACTGAGGCCCCCACCGCCGGTCCCGCGGGTGTAGAAAACAGCAGCCGCGCTGGGTCGGCTTTACCGCCGATGCCGAGGTATTGCGCATCAAGCAAGGGTTTTTCTTCGCGGGCGATGCTCGAGCAGACTTCCAGCATGTGCGAGCCCATCACCAGATCGTTACCGGGCTCGAAATGATAGGTGTAATCTTCCATAAACGAGGTTCCTCCCGGCAGTCCCGCCGCCATGACTTTGCAAATGCGCAGCAGGGCGGCGGTCTTCCAGTCGCCCTCGCCGCCGAAGCCATAGCCCTGCTCCATAAGCCGCTGCACCGCCAGTCCCGGCAACTGCTTTAACCCGTAAAGGTTTTCAAAATTGGTGGTAAAGGCCTGACAGCCGGCCTGCTGCAAAAATCGCTTCAGTCCGAGCTCAATACGTGCCGCATCCAGCAAATTCTCCCGCCGGTCGCCGCCTGTCTGCACCGCCGGGGTCAGGATATAGCGCGATTCATATTCGTCGATAAGGGCATCCAGATCGCCCAGCCCGTAGGCGGTAACCGAGTAGCCGAATTGGATCTGCGCACTGACCTTGTTGCCTTCGGTCACCGCCACCTCACGCATATTGTCGCCGAAACGGGCGACGACCAGCTGCTGACTTTCCTGACGGCCGCGCGCCGCGCGCATCCAGTCGCCGATCTCCGCGTGAGTGCGGGGATCGCGCCAGTGGCCGACCACAACCTGATGCGCCAGTTGCATGCGCGCGCCGATAAAACCGAATTCACGCCCGCCGTGCGCGGTTTGGTTAAGGTTCATGAAGTCCATATCCATGGTCTGCCAGGGAACCTTATCGTTAAATTGGGTGTGAAATTGCAGTAAAAGCTTATGCAGAATAGTCAGTCCGCCTATCCACATTTTGGCCGGAGAAAAGGTATGCAGCCAGGTTATTAGGCCCAGGCAGCGGGGCTGGTAATTGGCGTCACGGCAGAGCGCGAGAATGTGATCCGGCGATAGCGCTGGTACAGCGCCTCGAAACGCTGTGCCCGCTGGACATCGGGCTGTAGCATGCGTTCAATCGGGCTGGCCATGACCCGCTGGGTGCTGGCGATATCCGCAAACGCTCCCGCCGCCACCGCGCCGAAAATGGCGGCGCCGAGGGCGCAGCACTGAATCCGAGGCCACCAACTGCAGCGGCCGGTTCATGATGTCGGCGCACACCTGCATGATCACGGGGGATTTGCGGGCGATGCCGCCCATGACCAGCAGGTTTTCCACCGGAATGTCCTGCTGCTCGAAGCATTCCATGATGGCGCGGGCGCCAAAGGCGGTCGCGTCGGTGGCCAGCGTCAGACCGGTCACCACCCCCTGCAAACGCTGGTTGGCGTAAGGGGGGCGTCGGCCGTTGAACCAGTCAAGCACGACGGGCAGATGATCCAGCTGCAGATCCTGCGCCCAGCTTTCCGCCAGCCTGGACAATAGGGTCTCCCGCACCGGCGCAACCGTGGCGGCGAGTGACGGATCGGCTGCGACGGCCAGTCCAATAGGCGGGCGAACCAGGCATAGATATAGATATCGCCAAATTCCGACTGACCCGCCTCAAGCCCAATGAAGCCCGGCACGACGCTGCCATCGACCTGGCCGCAGATGCCGGCGATGGAGCGTTGACCGACGCGGTCAGCGTCGGCGATAAGAATGTCGCAGGTGGAGGTCCAATGACTTTCACCAGCGTGTAAGGCTGTGCGCCCACGGCGCCGATATGGCAGTCGAAAGCGCCGCCGGCGATGGCAACCTCTTGTGACAGGCCGAGCCTGGCCGCCCAATCGTCTCGTCGCACAGCCGGCCCACCGGTTGTTCCGCGGTTTGGGTGTCGCTGAACAGCGGCCAGGTCAGGTGCCGCGTCAATAGCGAATCCAGAGCGTTGAAAAACGTAGCGGGGGGCAGGCCGCCCCAGTCGGGATGCCAGAGGGATTTATGGCCGGCGGCGCAGCGCCGCCGGCTGGGTGGTTCCCGACAATACCGCCGGGATCCAATCGCACAGTTCGACCCAGGAAGCCGCATGCCGGCGTACGGCCTCATCCTGGCGGGTGATGTGCAGGATTTTGGCCTAGAACCATTCCGAGGAGTACACGCCGCCGATATAGCGGGTGTAGTCCTCCTGGCCGGGCTGGCGGCACAGGCGGGTGATGGCCTCGGCTTCATCGATGGCGGTATGGTCTTTCCACAGGACGAACATGGCGTTGGGATTGTCGGCGAAGTCAGGGCGTAGCGCCAGCACGCGGCCTTCGGCATCCACCGGCGCCGGCGTCGACCCGGTCGTATCAACGCCGATACCGACGATCTGCTGACTCTGTGCGGGGGAAAGCTGTCCGATGACGGCCTTCAGGGCCTGTTCCATGGATTCCAGGTAATCCGCCGGATGGTGACGAAACTGACTTGATGGCGGGGCGGGTGAACCGGCCGGCGAACCAGCGTGGGTACCATACCACGTCGGTCGCCAGCTCCTGGCTGGGGGCGCAGGATACCGCCAAGGCGCGAACCGAGTCACTGCCGAAGTCCAGTCCCAGACTGATGGCCGCATTCTTCATTTCACTCTCCCTTGCCCGTTGCGCTAACGATGAGGATTACCATAAGGACTAATGGCGCGGGCGGTGAGGAGGGGTTAGCTGGATGTATGCACAAATCTGCTGCTTATGGTCATTTTGTGAGCGACATCAAAGGTTAATAGCAGGTTAAATTAGCTGAATTTATGGAGTTATCTGCTGTTCTTGGGAAATGTGATAACGCTCTACCTCTGGCTGACATTTACAGGCTAAAACTACCCCGGTCTGTCCTCTGGCGGGCGGAATTATGCGGTATCAATGTGCATTATTGCCCGATGGAGATAACCCGAAGATTCTATGAGAACGTTTACACGCTCGCCGGCAACGGAGCACGATGATAACTAAAATCGGAGAATCACATGCATAAATTCACTCAGGTATTAGCGGCTATCGGACTGGCCGCGGTTATGTATCATTCGGCTATGGCTGACAATTTAAAACTCGGTTTTTTTGTGAAACAGCCCGAGGAACCCTGGTTCCAAACCGAATGGCGTTTTGCCGATAAAGCCGGCAAGGATTTGGGCTTCGAGGTGATAAAGATCGCCGTGCCGGACGGCGAAAAGACCCTCAACGCCATCGACAGCCTGGCCGCCAGCGGGGCGAAAGGGTTCGTAATATGCACGCCGGATCCCAAACTCGGTTCGGCGATCGTCGCCAAGGCGCGCAGCTATGATCAGGAAGTCATCGCCGTGGACGATCAATTCGTCACCGTCAAAGGCAAGCCGATGGGCAGTGTGCCGCTGGTCATGATGGCCGCCACCAAAATCGGCGAGCTGCAGGGGCAAGAGCTGTGGAAAGAGATGAACAAACGCGGCTGGAAGGTGCAGGACACCGGCGTGATGGCCATCACCGCCAATGAACTGGACACCGCCCGCCGGCGGACCACGGGTTCCATGGACGCGCTGAAGGCCGCGGGATTCCCGGAAAAGCAAATTTATCAGGTCCCCACTAAATCCAACGATATTCCGGGCGCCTTCGACGCGGCCAACTCGTTGTTGGTTCAGCACCCGGCAGTGAAGAACTGGCTGATTATCGGTATGAACGACAATACGGTGCTGGGCAGCGTGCGCGCGTCTGAAGGACAGGGCTTCAAGGCCGAAAATGTCATTGGTATCGGCATAAACGGCGTTGACGCGGTAAGTGAGTTGTCAAAAGCCAACGCCACCGGTTTCTACGGTTCGCTGCTGCCGAGCCCGGACGTACATGGCTATAAGAGCATCCAAATGCTGGATCAGTGGGTGACCAAAGGCGTGGAGCCGCCTAAATTCACCGAAGTGACCAATGTGGTGCTCATCACCCGCGCCAATTTCAAGCAGGAGCTGGACAAAAAAGGGCTGTGATCAGTCCTGTCGGTTGACGGGCCGCCGCGTGGCGGCCCGTCTCATGATGACGTAATTCCCTCGCCGCGGCTCCGGCCGCCGGGGTAACAGGCGCGGCTATTCGAGGATGTATTCATGACCACGACACCGCCTTACCTGTCGTTTCGCGGCATTGGCAAAGTGTTTCCCGGCGTCAAGGCGTTGGACGCCATCAGTTTTGACTGTTATCCCGGCCAGATCCATGCCCTGATGGGCGAAAATGGCGCCGGCAAGTCGACGCTGTTGAAAATCCTCAGCGGCAGCTATACGCCGTCGCAGGGTGAGATAGTGATTAAAGACCAGCCGGTGCGGTTTGCAACCACCCTTGATGCGCTGAACGCCGGCGTTGCCATTATCTATCAGGAACTGCATTTAGTACCCGAGATGACGGTGGCGGAAAATATTTACCTGGGCCAATTGCCCGCACGCGGTGGCCTGGTGCGCCGCCGTATTCTGCATTATGAAGCCCAGCTGCAATTGGCGCATTTGGGGCTGGATATCGCGCCGGATACGCCGCTGAAATACCTGTCCATCGGCCAGTGGCAGATGGTGGAGATCGCCAAGGCGCTGGCGCGCAACGCGAAAATTATCGCCTTCGACGAACCGACCAGCTCGCTATCGGCACGGGAGATAGAACAGCTGTTTCGCGTGATTCGCGAACTGCGCGCCGAAGGGCGGGTGATTTTGTATGTGTCGCACCGTATGGAGGAGATTTTTGCCCTGAGCGATGCTATCACCGTGTTCAAAGATGGCCGCTATGTGCAGACGTTTACCTATACCGCCTCGGTATCCTACGACCAACTGGTGCAGGCGATGGTGGGGCGCAGTCTGGGGGATATTTACGGCTATCAGCCCAGGCCCCATGGCGAGGTGCGCCTCGCGTTGAACGCCGTGCGGGCGGAAGGGGTGAAATCGCCGGTGTCGCTCAGCGTTCTCGCCGGCGAAATCGTAGGTCTGTTCGGCCTGGTGGGCGCGGGGCGCAGCGAATTGATGAAGGGGGTTTTCGGCGGTACGCGCCTGCTTGGCGGCCAGTTGCTGCTGGATGGCCAGTCGCTCGCCTTTGATAGCCCAGCCGACGCCATTCGCCACGGCCTGATGCTTTGCCCAGAGGATCGCAAAGCCGACGGCATCATTCCCGTTCATTCGGTACAGGACAATATCAATATTAGCGACCGGCGCAAATTCCTGCGCGTCGGGTGCCTGATTAATGCGCCGTGGGAGGCGGAAAACGCCCGCCACCATATCGCGGCGCTCAATATCAAGACGCCGGCCGCCACGCAATTGATTATGAATCTCTCCGGGGGCAATCAGCAAAAGGCGATTCTCGGCCGCTGGCTGTCTGAGGACATGAAAGTCATCATGCTCGACGAGCCGACCCGCGGCATTGATGTGGGCGCTAAACATGAAATTTACGCTGTGATTTATGCCCTGGCGCGGCGCGGCATCGCCGTGCTGTTTGCCTCAAGCGATTTGCCGGAGGTGCTTGGGATTGCCGATCGTATCGTCGTGATGCGCGAAGGGGCTATCTCCGGCGAATTACGCCATGAGGAGGCCACCGAGCAAAAAGCGCTGAGTCTGGCCATGTTAACCACTCCTGACACCCGCACCGCCGATGCGCAGTTCTGACCGGGAAGGAGTCTACCATATCTACCGTTACCTCAACCCCTGCAAAGCCCCCAAATCCCGGAGCATCAGCCGCATCTGGGACAATTACGGCATGCTGGTGGTCTTCACGGCGTTGTTTGTCGCCTGCGCGCTTTTCGTGCCCAATTTCGCAAGTTTCATCAATATGAAAGGGCTGGGCCTGGCCATATCCATGTCGGGCATCGTCGCCTGCGGTATGCTGTTTTGTCTGGCCTCCGGCGATTTCGACCTGTCGGTAGCGTCGGTTATTGCCTGCTCCGGGGTGACCGCCGCGGTGGTCATTAATGTGACCGAAAGCCTCTGGATCGGCGTGGCCGCCGGGCTGCTGCTGGGCGTGATTTCCGGACTGGTGAACGGTATCGTTATCGCCTGGTTGAAAATCAATGCGCTCATCACCACGCTTGCGACAATGCAGATCGTGCGCGGTCTGGCATACATCATTTCCGACGGAAAAGCGGTCGGTATTGAGGACGAGCGTTTTTTTGTGCTGGGCTATGCCAACTGGCTGGGGCTGCCGGCGCCTATCTGGATAACGGTGTTGTGCATGATTGTGTTTGGTTTTTTGCTGAACAAAACCACCTTCGGCCGCAATACGCTGTCTATCGGCGGTAATGAAGAGGCCGCCGGACTGGCGGGCGTGCCGGTGGTGCGCACCAAGATCATTATCTTTGTGCTGTCGGGGCTGGTCTCGGCGGTGGCGGGGATCATTCTGGCGTCAAGGATGACCAGCGGCCAGCCGATGACGTCCCTCGGTTATGAGCTTATCGTCATCTCAGCGTGCGGGCTGGGGGGCGTATCCCTTAAGGGGGACATCGGCAAAATCTCCTACGTCGTGGCCGGGGTGCTGATCCTCGGCACGATGGAAAACGCCATGAATTTGCTTAATATCTCGCCGTTTTCGCAATATGTGGTGCGCGGGGTCATTTTGTTGGCGGCGGTGATTTTCGACTGCTATAAACAAAAATCCAAACGCACGCTGTAGCGGGCCGGTTTCGTGCGTCGGGAGGAAAGATGTATCATCGTATCAATCATGAAACGCAGTCGAACCCTCTGCTGCCGGGCTATGCCTTCAATGCCTATCTGGTCGCAGGTCTGACGCCGATTATCGCCAACGGCCCGCTGGACTTTTATATTGACCGCCCCGAGGGCATGAAAGGCTATATTCTGAATTTGACGGTCAAAGGCCAGGGCGGATATTCGAGGGTGATCAGGCTTTTATATGTACTCCCGGCGATTTGCTGTTATTCCCGCCGAAGTCCGCCCACTATTACGGCCGCTCGCCCGACGCGGATTGCTGGTATCACCGCTGGGTCTATTTCCGGCCGCGGGCTTACTGGGCAGACTAGCTGGAGTGGCACAGCAAAATGCACGATATAGGCCGGCTGCGGTTGGGCAGCGAGGCGCTGGTGACGGAATTTGATCGCCTGCTCGCCAATATCGAGCAAACCCAGCGCTCCGGCCGGCGGTTCGTCGAAGAGCTAGGCATGAATTTGCTCGAGCGGCTGCAGCGGCGGGCAATGGAAGAAGATCCGCAAAGTCCGAATAAAATCATGGATCCACGCATCATTGAGGCGTGCCAGTTCATCACGGCGCATTTGTCGGGCGAGCTGCGCATCGATGAAGTCGCCCGCCACGTCTGTCTGTCGCCGTCGCGCCTGGCGCATCTGTTTCGTCAGCAGGTGGGCATCAATATTCTGCGCTGGCGTGATGATCAGCGCCAAGCTGCTGCAGACGACGCAGGAGTCCATTGCCACCATCGGCCGCGTGGTGGGCTATGACGATCAGCTGTATTTCTCCCGCGTATTTCGCAAGCGGGTCGGCGTCAGCCCGCGCGACTTTCGACGCAAGAGCAGCGAAATCAACTATCCGGTGAAAGATCTGCCGCAGACGGTCAATTGGTCTTCCAGAAACGAAAAGGCTATCGTGAACGGCTAATTTATTGATATTGTTGTCCGGTAAACTTAACGCCGCTGGGGGCATTGCTGCCGCCGGCGTCAACGTCAATCGAGGACAACCTATAGCTGACACGCTTCGTATCGGAATCATTGGCTATGGTTTCGCCACTAAAACTTTTCACGCCCCCTTGATCAACGCGACGCCGGGCCTGACCCTGGCGGCGGTGTCCTCCAGCGATGCCGGCAAAGTGCACGCCGACTGGCCGCAGGTCACGGTTGTCGATGATCCGCAGCAGCTTATCCACCGTGACGATGTCGATGTGATCGTCATTCCCACGCCCAACTACACCCATTTTCCCCTTGCCCGCGAGGCGTTGCAGGCCGGTAAGCATGTGGTGGTGGATAAGCCGTTTACCGTAACGTTATCGTAAGTGTACGCCCAGCGCCGTCTGTTAATTCTCCATCAAATTTTTGAAGATGATGTCCATTATTTTTTTAATGGGCGCAATTCATGAAACAAACCCCACCAAAACCCTCAAGACGTCCTCCACGGCGCGCTTACATCGCGATCGACTTTACTGCCGATATCGGTCTGCGCTTCGGTGGTACGCGGCAGCAGAATGTCGA
>NZ_JBLKSS010000026.1:0-25408 GCF_047607725.1 Sodalis sp. (in: enterobacteria)
CGACGCTCTTCCGATCTCGCGGTTAACCCGCGAACAGGGGAAAGCCTGTTTGTTACGCGCCATAAAGCGAGCCCTCATTGAGTAAGACGGGATAAACAAGATGAACCAGCAGCACCACCGGCAACAGCCAGGGCGCCAGCGGATGGGGCGTTGAACGGCCCACCAGGCAGAAGGTCAGCGCGACATAAAGCGTCAGCGCACAGGTCAGCGCGACATAAAGCGTCAGCGCACAGGTCAGCCCGGCAAGGGGCAGCCAGGCGCACAGGCTGTTGCCGGTGGTGCTGCTGGTTCATCTTGTTTATCCCGTCTTACTCAATGAGGGCTCGCTTTATGGCGCGTAACAAACAGGCTTTCCCCTGTTCGCGGGTTAACCGCGGGGTCTCCCTGATAGAAACCATGATGGTGGTGACCCTGCTGTCGCTGATGATGACGTTTGGGGTGCCGCACGTGCTGGAATACCAGCAGGAGCGCGCCTGGGATGTCAGCGCGACAACGCTGTCTGCGGTGAGTGCCGCCGCCCGGCGCTATATCAAGGACAATAAGGATACCCTGACATAAAAACTCGCGTCGGCCAAAAACGTGGTGATCACCGGCAAAGAGCTGAAAGCGGCGAACTATCTTCCGCCGGGGTTTAGCCTGACGACGGGGGAAGGGCAATCGTATCTGGTGGCCATCACACGGAACGTCAGTGCCCAAAAGGAGATGATGGCGTTTGTGCTGACGACGGCGGGGACGGAAATCCCGCCGAGAGGTCTGCGGTATATTGCCCAGAATATCAGTGGGCTGGGGGGCTATATCTGGCCGATGAACCAGGCGGTGGGGGCCAATGGTAGCTGGAACGTCAACCTCACCCATTTCGGTCTCTCGGGCCAGCAGGGGCGTCTGGCGGTGATGTTGTCTTCCGACGCGCTGGGTAGTGATAGCGAAGCCGGCGATCGCCTGTATCGCTTTGCGGTTGATCATCGACCAGACCTGAACCATATGCATACCGCACTGGATATGGGGAAAAACGATATTAATGATACCCGAGTGCTAAGTGCGCAGAACGGCAACTTTTTAGAGTCTGTCACTGCGGGTAAAGGAATCACGGCAGACGATAATATCCGCAGCAACAATGGCTGGATAGTGACGCGCAATAATCAGGGCTGGAAGAATGAAACTCACGGCGGGGGTTTTTACATGTCTGACCCTGATTGGGTTAGAAGTGTTAATGACAAGGGAATTTACACCGGCGGAAAACTGAAAGGCGGGTTCTTTGAATTAAATGAAATAAACTCAGTCAAGGCAGGTGATGGATGCTCACCAAATGGTCTGGTCGGTAGAACTCTGTCCGGGGCGTTGTTGTCCTGCGAAAATCGTGTCTGGACATCAGGCGGCACACTGCAACAGCGTCAGTGCCAACAGATGGGTAACTGGGGTGGGCGCGACTTTAGGGAATATCGTTGCCCTGTCGGTTGGTATGCCGCAGGTCTGAAGTTTGTAGGGCATCAACATGAAGAGTCGGCTTACGTCATTACCTGTTGCCATTGAATTAGCCCTGAGCAGCCATGCGTGGTTGATTGATTCGCTCAAAATTTATATTTCTGACGGCCTGATGGATTTGAGAATCTAGGTCTTCGGCAGATTGTAAAGTGCGATTAGCAAGGTGATGGCGCATGGTTCATGCGAATACTTTGGTGCACCTCAAAAAACCTCAGATTCGATAAATGACGGCAAAAAAATAACTGCAGAATCAGAGGGTTGTTTGTTTTTTATCCGCAATATGAGCAAAAATAACTCATGTCGAACAATAAGTTAGCGTTTTTAAAAATCAAAAATGAAAATGTCTAGGTTTTTCGAGGTGCCCTTTGGTAAGTCTGCTTAGGTGGTGCATCTTCGCGCTTATAAAATGAGGTGTGGGCTCTGTTTGTCGTACTGTTTTTTTCTAAACATTTTTTTCGTTTTGCTATCTCCATGATATTACGCTTTTTACTACAGAGTTTTTATCTCCGAGGTAAAAAGTGAACAGCCCTGCCCCATCGGTACGGTTGACTTTATTCCCTCCCGGCGCGATTCAAATAGTAAACGTCATGTGTTGCCACGATGTGTCTGGTAAGACCGTTAATTGTTTCTGGACTCACTGTTCAGCGGATTTTTTACCGCAGGGAGGACAGATGTGCGTATATTCAATGAACTTCAAGATGCACGGCAAGACCGCGCGAGGGGCTTACTACTCGTGCCTTCTGCTGGGTAGGTGGATGCATCTTGAAGTACGTTGAGTATATTTTGGAGAAAGTGAATGGTGATTCTGGAGCTTTAATGTATCATGATAATAATTAACAAGGAATCGTTATGGCTGGCTTGTTATGTTTGACCCCTGTTTTTTACGGCAAAGATTCTGTTGCAGGATGCAAGGGTTGAAAAGAAACTTATGAGACAGCGATAAACGAGCATCCAGATCCCAAAGAGATGATTTTTTCATTTGCAGTTAATTCTAGGGCGTGTCCTCATAGCATACATGAGTGAAAAAACGAAGAAAGAATGCACATTAAATCATTTTTTTATTAATTAAATGAGCATAAGGTGGATGAAAAATACCCTTGCTAGACCTGATATACAAACATGATCATGTTTTTTCGTAAATTATAATGAAATGAGGACACGCCCTAGCCCGTAACGATGGATTGAAAGGCGGAAAAGATAAACGTGAGATCACCGCAATATTCATTATCACTTAGTTTGATCTCAAATTGGCGCTGATTGCGAGCCGTTAAAACTATTATAAGGTGTTAATAGATGGAATTTAAAGACTATTATTCCCTGCTGGAGGTTGAACCTTCCGCAGATTTAAAAGCCATTAAAACCGCCTACCGACGTCTGGCCCGCAAGTACCATCCGGACGTGAGCAGCGAAAAGGATGCTGAAAGCAAATTCAAAGAAATGGCCGAGGCCTATGAGGTACTGAAAGACAGTGAAAAGCGTGCTGAGTACGATCTGTTACGCCATCATCGTGACGATCCTCGCTTCTATCAGCCGCCTCCGGATTATGGTCACGGCGGCGACCAGTGGCAGGGTGCCCAGGGAGACCATGGTGATTACTCTGACTTCTTTGAGTCCATTTTTGGTCGCCAGGCCGCTGGCGGAGGCTTTCGGCATTCCAGCCAAAAGCCTTCCCCGATGCGAGGGCAGGATCTTGAAATGGAAGTGCCGCTGTTCCTAGAAGAGACTCTTCAGGGGAAAAGCCGCAACGTTTCCTGGTCGCTGCCAGTGTTTGATGCGCAGGGGCGCCAGATCGATACGGTCAATAAAACATTGAAAGTGAAAATTCCTGCCGGGATGGTCGATGGTAAGCGTATTCGCCTGAAAGGTCAGGGCGGGGTTGGGATCAACGGTGGGGCAAACGGCGATCTGTATTTGATAATAAAAATTGCGCCGCATCCACTGTTTGAAATCGACGGACAGAATTTGCAGATTGTGGTGCCGCTGGCCCCGTGGGAAGCCGCGCTGGGAGCCTCGATTCAGGTACCAACGCTGACGGGGAAAATTACGCTGACTGTGCCTACTGGAAGTCAGAATGGTCAACGACTTCGCGTAAAAGGCAAAGGGCTGGCCGGTAAAAATAGCACCGGCGATCTGTATGCCATTTTAAAAGTGGTAATGCCGCCAAAAGGCGACGACAAAACCAGTGAGTTGTGGCGAGAGTTATCGACGCAGGCCGCCTTTGATCTTCGCATGGCATGGGAGTCAAAATGATGATGGAACAACGCTACACCCTGATTGAAATCTGCCAGGTAGTAGATATCCCGCCAGAAGAACTGACAGAGGTCGTGGCGCTGGGAGTGATTTCCCCGCTTGAACCGGATGCTGACTGGATTTTTGATTATCACGCGCTGCACTGCCTTAAGCGAGCCTACCGCCTGCGTATTGAGTTGGAGTTGGAGTGGTCAGGCGCTGCCGTTGCGCTGATGCTGCTGGATAAGGTTGACAGGCTGGAGCAGGAAAATGCTCAGCTGAAGCGCCAGCTGGAGCGTTTGTTGCATAACTGATGTTACGCAGTGCCTGAATCATCAGAAATTTTACTTAGAATAGAGTTTTTTGTACAAAAAAGACTTACCACTCCACTAATACAAAAGCGATGTCTAGCGAGATGGAGTTCTTTTACGTTTTGAGGTGTATGTTTTTAGCTTTTTTTGTATAAAAAAATAAACCTGGGGTTTTTTGCTTAGTTGCTTACTGATTTAATGTTTTGAAAAATATTCTCCGCGTAACATCAGTTAGGAACAACTATTTAGGCAGGTTTAAATCCTATCAATCCGAAAACGCTATTTTACAGGAGTAAATATGGTACTGGTCACTCGTCAATCACCCGATTTTACCGCCGCCGCCGTGCTCGGCACGGGGGAAATCGTTGACAATTTCAACCTTAAATCTCATATCCAGGGTAAACCGGCGGTCATTTTCTTCTGGCCGATGGATTTCACCTTCGTCTGCCCCTCCGAATTGATTGCCTTCGACAAACGCTACGCAGAGTTTCAGAAGCGCGGTGTGGAAATCATCGGTGTGTCTTTCGACTCTGTATTTGTGCATAATGCTTGGCGGCAGGTGCCGACTGACAAAGGGGGGATCGGACCGGTCCAGTACCCGATGGTAGCGGACATAAAACGCGACATCATCAAAGCCTACGGTATTGAACATCCTGACGCCGGGGTCGCGCTGCGCGGGTCGTTCCTGATCGATAAAGAAGGGATTGTGCGTCATCAGGTCGTTAACGATCTGCCGCTGGGGCGGAATATAGACGAAATGATGCGGATGGTCGACGCCCTGCAATTTCATGAAGAGCAGGGGGAAGTCTGCCCGGCACAGTGGGAAAAAGGGCAGGAAGGGATGAGCGCATCACCGGAAGGTGTCGCTAAATATCTCTCAGAGAATGTGACCAAGCTGTAATCTGAACCCGTCAGTCCAGATAGGGCATACGCCCTGTTTTATATCATGAAGGAGGGTGTCCACCTATTTTAAGTGGATACCCTCTATGACAGATCCTGAAAAAATTACACCAACTGCACATCATGGTTGACTCTCACCGTTTATGCGTTTCGTAATACTAAAATCATTACGACTCAAGCGTCCCGTCGGGCCGAGAAAAAAGTAAAATAAGGTGATGAATGACGGTTTAAAAAAGACGAGACCACCGATTTATAAAAAAACCGGCGGATTGTGTAGATTGTTCGAAAATTTTTAAGAAGGGAACTTAGGCTAGCTTAGGGCTGTTTAATATTCGATATTGTTGATTCTCTTGGTCGTCCACGAATAAAAAGCACGATTAATATCAACCAAAACACCCCGCCCAGTAGATTAAAGAGATTGAACGCGCCCTTGTTTCCCCATAGATAAGCTATTTTAGACATTTCTATACCCAGGGTGAACACTATCATGCTGATGAGCCCCATCGCTGCGGAGACGGTGCCTTTGCTAATATCACTGGAAAATAGCGTTAACCGGGTTAAGCATGCGTTAGTCATGCCAAGGCCAAATGAATACACACTCAGACCCGCGGTTATCCACAGATAATCCGTTGATGGAAAAAATGTTGCACTTCCTGCTACGACCAGGCCAGCGATCATCGGCTTGCCACCGAGTTTTATCAGTCGAAGTAAACTGGTCTTTCCTGTGAGACGACTCAACATCAGGTTACCGGCAATAAGCCCTCCGAATACGGGGATTTGTAACAACGCGTAGGTAACGGTAGACAGCTTTTCTCCGCTAATGATGATCAGTGGAGAGAGGGCGATCCAGGCAAGTAATGGCGTATCTGCACACCCTATAGCGAGTGCACCACACATAAAACGGCGGTTGCTCAGTACCTGCTTATAGTCACGCCATAGCGTGTGAAAAGATAATGCTCCCCCCTTCAGTCTTACTGTTTCTGGCATAAAAAACCATAAACCCACGAAGGAAACGACACCTAAAATAATGAATATCACAAACATGCCTTGCTAGGAGAGGATGTTGATCAATGAAGCGCCCGCCAATGGCCTCAATAGGGGCGCGATTAACGCTATATTGGCCATCAGCGCAATAATTTTGACACAGCGTGCTTCTTCAAAAGTCTCTTGAATAGCGGCATAACCCACAGCACCAATAAAACCCAACCCTATGCCTTGCAGGAAGCGCATGGCTATAAACTGTTCAATGCTCGAAACCAGTAAAATGGCTAAACAGGTAATAATAAAGAATGCGACGCCCATAAGCATAACGGGCCGTCATCCGCGCTGGTCTGATAAAGGGCCAAAGAACCATTGCAAGAAGGCTCCGCCGGCCAGATAAGCCGTCATGGAGGTGGGTACCCATTCAACGCCTGCATTGAAATTGGCTACGACTCCCAGCATAGCCGGTTGGATCATATCGTTTGCTATATAAACAGCAAATTCAAATAACACTAAACTAAGAGGAAACAGTATACGCTGCGCTTTGGATAAAACGAGGGGTTGCATAAATTCATTCTTATTATGAGATGTGTAAACGAACTACTCAATTTGGAAGCGGTAGTGTTTGAGGGTAAATCAAGGATTGAGTGTAATTCTTTTTCAGTGAATGACACAAGATAGACATTTTATTTATTGAACGGATCGCCATCAAATATCGCGCTTCGCATCAGCTACCCACTGATTGCCTTTTTCTCCCCTGTTTTTGTTTTCTGTCCTTAACCGAGAAAAAACAATGAAACTGCCTATCCTCGCGGGGGTGCTGGCACCCTGCCTGCTGGCGGGCTGCCAGCACCCCGCACTGTCATTATTACCTCCACGACACGCCTCACTGTCTGCCTCGCCGGTATCGCGTCAAGCGCCGCCGCTGGCGCTTGCATTGACCGAAAACGGCTGGCGGTTGCCGGGGCGCATTACCGCCAACTCACAACGCGTTTCCGTCGACTGGGACGGCGATGCCATTGAACAGCTGAGCCAGCTGGCGCATCAGCGTGGGGTGGGGTTTCGCTATACCGGTGTCCGCCTTCCCCTGCCGGTCACCCTCCATGAGCGTGATACGACCTTCGATACCCTGCTGCGGCTGATACGGGCACAGATCCACTGGCGTGCCACGCTGACCCAGCAGGAGGATGCGCTGGAAGTCGGTTTTATGCCGCCGCTGCAAGGACGACTGTCATGAGAAAACCCGTTTATCTTGGGCTGACGCTGGCTCTGCTGTGGGGGAGCGTGGGCGTTGATGCGGCACCGCCGGCCGAGGTCCCGCCGCCGTCCCTCTCCGCCTGGCTGACGCCCGCGCCTGCCCCTCACGATGGCGTTAACAACACCGTCTATCAGATGCTGAGCGAGGCGGGGAGCACGGAAGGTTTTCGCGGCGGCAAGGCACAACGCGCCTGGGAGCTGTGTCAGTCGCTGTTACAGCAGGCGGCACAGCTCGACCGTCTTTATCTGTTCGCGCCGCTGATTCAGCGTGAAGGCTGGCTGCCGCCGGTGATTGCCGAGGCGACCTCGATGGCCACCATCACCGACCGGCAGATACGCACGGCGCATCACGTCTACAACATCCTGGTGCCGGAACGCTTTATCAGTAACCCGCCCAGCTGGCGTCAGTATCTGTTCGCCGGCCTGGCGGTCAACGCGACGCCGGGCACGGACGTGATGCCGCGCAACCGGGCAGAGCGGCATATCTGGCAGACCGCCATCAGGAAAGGCTGGCAAGCCGGCCGTCAGAGCGCTGACGACACGTTGGTGGCCAATTTTAACCGCCTGACCCGGGATTACACCGGGATGCTGCGTTATTCGCTGCTGCTGAAACAGAACATGATGACGCCGCCGGTGGTCAGTGAACAGCTGAAATCGGTCAGCGGTGACCGTCAACAGCTGATGCTGGGCGACAAGGTACGCGACCTGAAGCAGCGTGCTGGGTTCGCGCTGGACAGGAAAGGCTGGCAGCCGGTTATTCAGACAGGGAGGGAATAATGAGCGCACTGGCGCAGTTTGATTTTTCCGTCGGACTCACCGCCGACACCCTGCGGTGCTTTTTCGTGCATTGCTATCGCCACGCGGTGTCCGATATTCATCTGCAAAGCAATGGCCGGATTATTGTGGGGCGGCACGGGCGTCTTATCCCCTGTTCGGCGTTTACGCTCGATCATTCGACGCTGCTGGCGTTGATTGACGGCATTTTCAGCCCGGCGATCAAGGCCCGGGTCCAGAGCGGCAAAGGCGACGATGCGTCCCTGCAGCTCGAAGGCGACAGCCAGCAACGTTACGGGCTGGCGCGCGGGGAGCGGATGCGCTTTCGGGCCAATTTCACCCAGGCCACTATTCGTGGCGTCAATACCGCCATTGCCGTGACGCTGCGGGTGATTAATAACGCGATCCCGCCGCTGACTGACCTCGGCTTGCCTGACGACCTGTATCAGATGCTGGCTCATCTGCCGGTTGACGGCATGGGGCTGGTTGTCTGGCCGACCGGCTCCGGCAAGAGCACGCTGTTAAGCGCGGTGTATCAGCATCACGGTCAAACGCAGCCGGACTGCAAGGTCACCACCTATGAGGATCCGGTGGAAGGGCTGCTCGGCGGGCCTGACTGGCTGCTGCAGCCGCAGCAGTGTGAGATAGGCCACGATGTCCCGAGCTTTGCCGCCGGGTTACGCCTGGCGATGCGTCAGGCCCCCACCCTTATCGGGATCGGGGAAGTGCGTGACGGTGACACGGTGGAGGGCATGGTCAGCTGCGGATTATCCGGCCATACCTGTCTGGGCACCGAGCACGCCTTTTCCCCGGGGCATGCCTTTTCGCGCAGCGTGCGGATGTTACCTGCCGGGAACCGCGAGCCGCTGGCGCACAACATGCTGGAGCTGATGCGTTTTATCGTGATGCAGCGTCTGGTACCGACCACCGATGGCAAACGCCGGTCGGTGCAGGAATACGTGCTGTTTGACGATGTCCTGCGCGATGAACTGCGTACGCATCCCTATACCGCCTGGCCGATGTTGCTCGATCAGGGGCTGACCCGGCGTCATGCACGCATTGCCGATCAGGTCTGGCGCCTGTTCCAGCAGGGGGCGGTGAGCGACGTGACGGCCCGGCGTTATCTGGGGGCGACGGCGTTTCAGGCGCTAAGGCGGGCAGATGGCGGATGATTATTACCAGGGGCGCGACGCCTCGCCGCCGGTGCGCATTATCGGGATCCCAGCACTCGCCTGGCTGGTGTTCGCCCTGTGGTTCAAGTGGCCCTCGTGGACGATGTTCCTGTTTTGCGCGGGCCTGCTCATCTTCTACGCCGTTCTGGCGCACTTTGGTTTCACCGTCACCGTGTTACGTCAGCGGATCTTCCATCTGCTGCGCGGCAGGCGCCTGACGGGACGGCCCTGGTGGTATCGCAAATTCTTTGAATAACGGAGGGTGTTATGGCGACGAGCCGGACGTACCTGGCTGTTCCCCACAGTGACAAGGCACAGGCGCGCACGCGGGCTGGTCGGCTGGACGATGGCCGGTCTGCCCTGCGATTTGATAAGGGGCGCGCCCTCTGGTATGCCCTGCCCGGTGCTGATATGGCGGCACTGTCCCCCTGGAAACTGGATCCGCTAGCGGTGGGGGTGAATGCCGGCGATGCGCCGACGCAGTTTGCCTATTTTCTGCGGGCGCAGGGCGCGGATCTGCCGGGGCCGGCGGTGATGGATGGGATGCGCCAGCGTATTCGCATGACCGACGATAAACCGGGGAAAAAATCCTGTACCTACGTCGGTCACCTTGACGGTCTGCCTAATGGCTGGTTTAACGACTTTCGCGATGGTGGCACGGCGAACCCGACGCGCTGGGTTTTCCGCGGTGAAACGGCCGATCCACAGGCGGCGCTGCATCTTAAGGCCATCACAGCCCAGCGTCAGTGGGATCGGATGGCAGCCAAACGCCAGCAGCAGGACAACAAGGCGGGCAACGTGGCACACGTCTACCGCCGTTTTTCCCAGGCGGCGCAGCATCCTTACCTGGCGAAAAAGGGCGTACAGGCGATGCACGGGGTGCATATTGATGACCGGCAGCGTTTGCTTATTCCGTTGCGAAACCGTGACGGTCAGATCCGTTCACCGATCACACCCGGCAGGGGCGTATCATCATGGCGAACCCGGCCGCCAGTCAGAACGACAGCATGATCCTCTCGGCACTTCTGGTGGCAAAAAAGCATCTGGTGCTGCGGGGCCATATCGAGCTGACGGGCAGCACGGCATTCAAACAGCGGGCGATTGCGCTGATTGCCGAGTACGACCTGCCTCTGGTGCTGAAAAACGACGCGCAGCGCCAGATGCTGGTGGCAGCACGTGAAGCCGTGCGCTCCGAGCCGCCGTTACCGGCACCCTCAGCGCAGGCCGGTGAGGTGCTGTTTGAGGCCAGGGATGCGTCGGCGCAGCTCAAACTATTGCTGGTCAAGGCGCAGGGCGACTTTGTGCAGGGGGTGGTCCGTCATGACGGCGCGTATAAACCGGTGCTGGGCCGCCTGTGCCGAAACGCCGATGGCCAGTCGTACATGCTGCTTAATGACATCACGTCGAACGGGCTGACGCCGCTGGGGCGCGGTAATCCGGTGAACAATGCGGACGGCAGTTTCAACCATTACGTGTTCCGGCTGAAAGATGAGCCACAGCGCTTGTATGCGGCGGGGATGGATGACCTCGCGGTGCAGATGCGCAGTCTGGGGATGATGCTGGTGATTTCTGCGCAGGATATCCAGCGTTTTATTGATCAGTTCAGGGGCGAGTATCAGACCGTCAACGCCAATATGCTGATCAAATGGTTTATGGCATTGCAGGATGAAAAGGATACCTTTGAACTGGCCAAAGCGACCGCCGGTAAAGATTATTACGCCGAGCTGGGCGAAGTGAAACGGACACCCGGCACGGTGAGCAGCCATTATGAAGATGCCAACACCACCTATATCCGCGAAAAGCACCGTATTTCGCTGGATGAACTCAAGGACCTGAATCCGGGGGAAGGCTTTATCTCGTTTAAAAGCGCCCTGGTGCCCAGCAATGCGATCTACATTCCAGACAGTGAAAAACAGTCGTCCACCCTGGCGCTGAAGATAAACCGCTTTATTGATGTTGACACACCGGGCGAAGCGGAGTTACTGGCCCAGCAGCCGCAACTGGCAAGATTGTTACCGCCTGCGGAAATGGACATCAATACCGTGCTGCACCGTACCGATGACATCATTGCCGGTAGCGCGGTGCATACCCTTCCCCCGCTGATGGATCCGGTTCTGGCAACGCTGGTCCAGGTTGCACTGGATCTGGATAACCGCAGTGATATCAGTTACAGCCCGAGCCAACGGGGGATCCTGCTGTTTGAGGCCGCACGCGCGGTACTGAATAAACGGGGGACGACATGGTTTACCGTTAAAACCCAGCCGGACCCGCTGAAGGTCTCTGACGCGATGGCCAGAAAACTGGTTGAGCAGTCTGGCGCATTTATGCCAAAAGATAAATAATTGTTGTCATAACCCGTTTTTAATTGTCGCGAGACAGCCAAGACTAAAGCCGCACTTTTTACGCCAATCAGATTTATTTTGACACTTCCTTAGCGCTAGGTTTAATATAAAACGCACTCTTAATATGATTGTTTTTTGTTATAATTTCTCTAAAGTATTAGAGGTTTTTTATTGAGGTTGCTGATGAGTAAGAAAATATTTCGTAGCATTGGTGGTGTTGTTCGTCCGATGATAGTTGATGATGTTATGGCTTCGGATACACAGTGCCACTATGAAAATCTGACCCCTAGATACAAATTAAAAAATAATTTATATGACAAAATAGAATTATTTATTATTCCCAATGTTAAGTGTAATGAGTGTGGTAAAGAGGTGTTTTACTATGAAAACAAAAATGGCGCTCGTGTTTTGTTTGATTTCTTAGGCCCTCCTTGGCCTGTTCATCCTTGTTATACAACAGAACAGGAAAAACAAAAAATAAAGACCCCCCCTAAAAAAGAAGAGGGATGGTTTCCTTTTATTATGGAGAAATTTGTTGCTTTGTCTGGTGGTGGAATACGCATTCAAGGGCGACATGGAGATGAAATTATTCGGTTTGAATTTGATGCTGGCACGTTTTCTCGGTTTAGATGTAAACCTGATGATGTTTGCTCTATGCTGTGTTTTATTAATCCGAAACGGCGGTTTTCGGTGCAGGTTCATAACGGCAGAAAAATATATAAAGCAAAATATTTTGTGTCAAAAGAAAAAGAACCTGTTCCTAGTAGTGTAGGCATGGTCGTCAAAGTTAATGATGCCGAAGAGAGATTGACGTCTGTTGTTAAATCTGGTGTTGATATTAATAAGGGAAAAGAAAATACGGAACTGTATTTCGAGTTGAATAATATGGCGTTTTTGTGTGATATAACAAATGAAATCATGGCGTTGCATTTCAATGCTTATGACAAGTCATTGATGTATTTTAGTGGTAGTGGGGCTAGTCTCAAATTTTACTGTTTCGGTGGGAAAACGGGATGTCGATTTAATTTGATTCCAAAATATAATTTATCACGTGTTAAAGATAAATCTATCCCACAAAAGCTTTTAACACGTATAGGGGGGGATGATGTATTAAATTATGGCTATGATTATTACTTTCGTGTGAATTAGTTTTTGTACTCGAATGATGATAATCTTGTTATTAAAGGGATGTATCGCAATAGCAATATTTGTGTTACCTCCCTAAGAAAGTTCGATCTGAGCAGGACGTTAATCAGAGATGTTAACAAAAAAAATATCGCTATTTCTAAACGCAGGGAGTGCAACAGAAAATGGAACTCAGGTCATGCATCTGATTTCTAAAAGTAAGTGTGGCAAGGTGGTTTTTGAAGGAAAGGTTGTTTGTGCCAAGCATACCTTTGGGATGAGTAATAAAAATAAAGTTAAAGCACACAGTTATGTTTTTTCTCGTATCCAGAAAGATACAAATCTTCACCATTTTCAAAATTTGCAGGATGCGTCATTCATAAATATTAAGGTGTTAAGTCTTAGAAAGACATCAGAAGAAGAAATGCTGATTAGTTTAATGGCAAAAGAATCGAAAATTTATATTTTTGTCAAAGGGAGTAAGTATGGGTTAGATGAACTTTATATGGATTTGCTTGCTGTTGATGCCAATGTGAGAGTAATAAAAAATCAAGGTGAAGAATTTACTTTGTATGTCAAAAACAAAGCATAGTGACATTTTCTTTGCCGAAGAGAAAAATTCTTGAAAAATCTATAATAAATAAGAGAAAAAAAGAAGTTACCAATATTGTAGGTGCGATAAAGCGGAGAGAAAATGATCATGTCGTTTTAAATAAGTTAATAGCTCAAGCGATGATTGCCGCAACTGAAAATAGTAAATCAGGTTGATGGACAATAACTTGGTGATTTATTTAGGGTTGACTCAGAAAACGGAATTTAAAGCTCGTTAAGCCGATTTCAGGGATAGAACTCTGATCTTGTCCAAAATGCCTTGCTCGCACCAAAAGTCCACTCAAACGAGAATCGCCGTTCTCGCAACAACTCGGCAACACCAGAATCGGCCCCTTTCGCAGGGGAAGGGTCGCGCTTTCGCACCTTTAGAGGAGCTTTCGCAGTGAGTGGCCTTGGCGCGGGGCGGGTAACCGCTCTTATGTTAAATAACCACCAAAACAAAGAAATTTCGCAGACTTATTACTGTTCCTGTAAATGCAGGTTTGTTCTTAACATTATCGTGCTTACTTTCTGCTATCCTTCCGTTTAAAGACAGTGAAAAAACGTTATGTCACCGAATGAGGTGAGGAGAATGCTTTGGCGAAAAAGATACACGCAGGAATAGATAAACTTGACGATTACGACCGCTTTCTGCTGGAAACGCTGATACAACAGGCTGAAAAGACGGCCGGGAAAACCTTAAGCCTGAAGGAAAAACAGAAAATGGCGGATGATTTTTTTGCCGAGCGTCCTCGTGCGGGAAAAGGTCATCTCGGGAGGGGTCGGAAAGGCAGGCCACCTCGCAACCTGTCGGCTGACGGCGCTCAGGAGAGCGCTGATTTTCACTGGACACCGGGTGTCCCCCTGCGCAAGGTTCAGGAGGCGCAGCGGCGCAACAGAAATATGCAGACTGGCCATCCGCCCAGTGAACCCCATACCGCTAAAAAGTAAGATATCGCCATGAATATGATGCTTGACTTTGAAATCCTAGATATTGCCAGCAATGCCCAGGATTGAATCATGATAAAGCCTCAAAGACAGAGTGTGAGGCTTTTCCTTATACGGAATATATATATGCCCCTGCAACTGACCGACGAAAATATCTGTTACATGGCCAGATACATCACCATTGTATTCAGAGACGAATCCACACGATTTCAACGGTGCACGCAAAAACTCAGCCGCGCAGTTCTTTATTCACTGGCGCATCAGCAAGCACATTATGGCGTCGATGCCTCAGCAGAAACCTGCTATCAGCGCACCCCATTCCATACCTTACTCACCACGCTGGAAGATAAACAACTGTCTGTAGCAGCCAAGCGGGCGATCGAGACGTATCTGTTTACGCTGCCTGGGGCCAGTTTTCGTTATCAGCTATTTTGGTGGGAAGCCCAGGCAAAGACGCAGTCATATTAATTTGACGCGAGCTGTCAGCCTGCCATTGACCCATCTAATCGATAACTACACCTATGTGTAGTGGTACGCTATTACGGATGTCAGAATCGTCAGTTCGACCCCTCAAAAGAAAACCGGCACGATGACCGGCTTTGAATCCAACAACAGGATCAATAAATTTCACGACTCATTATATTTATAGCTAATTATTTTCTATTCATCAATAAGTCTATTTGTTTTTTATCAGTAACCTAAAGCCTTAGCGCAGTCTCACGCTGCACTTCCTTCCTCAACGGTGCCAGAACGGCCATCGTACCCGCGTCACACATAGCGTCTCTGCCAAAATAAAAAGCCCGCTTGCTAGTCTGCGGGCTTTTCGCTACTGTGTCACAGTCCACGGGTAAACCCGTCGTTCAGGCCGCTCCCCTACAGTGAGCAGGTGCCTGGCGTCAGAGAAAACAAATTTCCTGGCCCCAGAACGCAAAAAACCCCGATAGTGTCATCTTGGCAGAGGTCTCTATCAGGGTATTGCGAATCATGTCAGCGCACGTATTCAAGAAGGATACTAGCCGAATGAAGATTAGCTTTCAAGTGTTAGAACGCACTTCCTCCCTCCGCTCTGCCATAAGCGCAGGGAGCGGTGGCTAAACAAATTTCCTCTTCCCCGACTGAAAAGTACCCCCATAACGCAGTCCGTGACTGCTATGTCAGTAATCCTTATCCGCGTTACCAGCCGCCGAAAGCGGATGCGGCCAAGCCAGCAATAGTCAAAGCCCTGGTCAAGGCGGCCCAGAACAGTAATCCGGCCCGCCATGAAGCCTGGTACACCACGCCGTGCCTTGACGTGAAAACCGGCCTGAAAAAACCGTTTATCAAACGGATGAACGCCCATCGGGCGCGGGCGGTTAACGCGCTGATGGTGGCGATGGCAGACCGGCTGAATATCGTCTCCGGCAAGGTGGAGGCCGGCGTGGAGCAGTTGTCTGACTGGTGTGGCCTGTCAACGGGCAGCGGTGCAAAGAAAAGCATCTCACGCGCCAGCCGGGCGCTGACGACGCTGGAAGAGCTGGGCGCCATCAAATGCGAACGGGTCTGGGACGACAGCACGCATTCCTATATCCCCAAGATTATCTGGGTCACCGAGCTGTTCTTTGTGCTTATCGATTACGAGGTAGGTAAATTCCTGTCGGCACAGAGCCAGCAGCTGGCCTGGGAGAACCAGAAGCTGCGAGACAAAGGCGAAGGCCCCATCACTCTGAGCGAAGCCCCCATCACTCTGAGCGAAGCCCGTCGTCGCGCCAAAGAAAAGCACATCAAGAAAGCGTTTGATTATCGCCTTAAGAAGCGGGCCTTCAACAAGCAGCGTCGTCATGCGCGCAAGATTGATGAGATGGAGCCTTCACAGGCCCGGCATTCCATCATGAACGACCTGGTGAAGCTGCACAGCAAGGACGAACTGGAGGCGATGGGTCACCAGGGGCTGCGGCGTATGGTTGACCAGCGCTACCACGCTCTGCGCAAGCTGGCCGCGTCTACAGCCCCACCGCCAGACACACCTTAAACTCTCTTTTGCCCGGCTTTCCGCCCCGGAGAAAATGATGCGCTTCACGGCGTAGGCTTCCGCACGCCCCTACCCCAATCCCCCCCTTATTTTCACGCATTCCCCCCGCCATTTCCCTCACACCCACCCCCTAATTCCCCCAAAACCGACCCCCGGTCTTTTTTATCCACCAACAGATGCAAGGGAAAACGGGCAATAGATAACCCCTATGGAATAGATGCAAAGTAACTGTAACTTCCTATTACAGAAAAAGATAATTAAAAGCGGCGATCTGGAGATAACCTCGCCGCCAACCACAATCCCATCACCTACCCCAAAACCAAAAAGGGCTTCGCTTACAGCAGGCGCGCCCGTGCCGCTCAATCGCCCAAACCCACAAAAAAACATCCGCCGCCCCACCCACAGTTCTTTTCCCCACCGGCCCAACGGGCCGGTGGGGAAAAGAACTGTGGGTGCTGTAACTAATAGGGTTTAAGTTTTCATTTTAGTGATTTCTGGAGGTTTAGGTGGTGGTCGTGTCGCTGATAGTTCGGTAGGGCGGCTTTCGCGCTACTCAAGCCTTTAAAATCCGGTCTGGCAGGGCAAGGGGCGGGTATGGGGTGTCTGTGAGGACCGTACCGGCTGCGCCGGGCTTCAGAGTGTCAGTATGACCGTATGATAGTGGTTGTTGGAAGCCGTTTTTTCGGCGGTTAACCCGTACAGCGTAAATGTCTGCAGAAAGGTATCGACCTGTCCGATAACGCGAAATTCCACGCTCTTAATCTGCTTGCCTTTTTCGGTGTACCCGGCGTTCAAGGCGGTCTTTTCAACATAAAAACCATTGCGATTTAGCTCTGATGCAGAAAACCGGCCGGTACGCCAGTCCCTGTCGCTCATTAGTTGATTATTACAGCCCTGGTCTTTAAGATTTTCGGTGGCAAAGGTCAGCCGAAACAGGTCAGATTGCTCGGTTACCTCTCCGGTGCAGGATTGCCATAAATATTCCAGTCGTTGCTTCAGTTTGCTGGCAGGACCTTGCTGTCTGCCCTTTTCCAACAGGTAGCTAATGTCGATTGCCACGCTCCTGGGGAAACGTTTTTGTTTTTTCGCCTGGGCTAACCAACGAACAAGGAACAGGTTTTCGGCATACGGTGAGCTGGCAATTCCATCCTACCGCGCCAGGTGCAGCGCAACCAGTGCGCAGAAAGCCAGATGGCTCAGGTCATTCGTCGTCTCTTACGGGGGGAGTTTTTGAAGTACAATTATCCTATGAAAAATAATGAAAATACGAGGGCCAGGAAAGTGCTGGCGAAAAAGCGTTTTTTATCCGAAAAGTTTATTTTAAGTTTTTGATTTCATAAATAAAATACTCACCACAAAGAGTGAATTTTTGCAGTAAAAGGAGTAAAATCAATCAGAACATAAAATGTTATGCGCTGATAGCAAGAGTTAGACGCTCTTACTACCAGCTAATCCAAGACCTAGCTGTAATAGGAGTCGGACTATGCAAAAGTCTACCTTCCGCGTGCGCATATTTGAAGCGTCCCGCCCGTTAATTGCCCTGTTTGCGCATCATTCGCGCAATTTAAACACTCGCCAGCGTCAATCTCTTCTGAACCTGGGAGGTGCGCAATGAATCGTTCCCTTTATGCGCATATTGCTGACTCTGCTGCGCGGTGTGAGCGTCATGGCCGTTTCGATGAAGCGGAAAATCTGTGGCGTCAGGCCAGCACACAGGCGGTGCAACAGGAAAATCGCGACTGGACTGCCCTTCGTGCCAGAGTGTGTGAATCCCGCCGTCGTTTTCTGGCTGCTTGCCCCGCCCGCGTGAAAAACGGGGGTGTCGCATGACGGATTTCCTCGACTTTGTTAAGCGTATGGGTCTTGTCGTCACTCCCTCTTCGGGTGGTCATCTTCTTGTCGAAGGCGATGTCGACCTCTCCGGCAGCGATATTGCCACATTGCCGGATAACCTGACCATCATCGGGTCATTGATAGCGCGCGAGTGCACCAGATTATCGGCCCTGCCGGCGGGCCTGGATATCATGGACAGCCTCGACCTGCGTAATACACCGATAACCTCGTTGCCGGCCGATATTGGCGTCGGGCTGGACATCATGCTGGAGAATACCCGTCTGCTATCCCTGCCGGCCAATCTGGCGGTGGACGGTGCCCTCGACCTTGAGGGTACGCCTATCGCTGCACTTCCCGCCACGCTGAGTGTCGGCGGCTACCTCAATCTCCGTAATACCGCCGTGACTGAACTGCCGGAGGACTGGTGCATCGACGGGCCGCTGCTGCTCGATGTGGAAAAAATATCGAGTCCGCTGGCGTGGCGGCGGGTCCCTCTTGCCTCACTGACGCCGGATGACCCCATCCTGCAGGATGACTTTTTGCCTGCGTCTCAGGACGAGGCGGTATCTGGCGCGCTGGCAGTGGACCCGCAGGGTGTTGAGGTTTTTGCCGTCTGGGTGTGCGGGGAAATCCGGGTGTTCGCCGGGAGGCATGTGGCGTCCGCTGCCGGGTTTGACCATCCTGGTGTCTCTGCCCTATTCCAGCATGCGGCCCATGAATGCGTGGCAGAGCTGTCAGCGCGTTTGAATGCCGGACGGGAGGGTAACCTATGACTCTCTCGCTCACCGCGCTCTGGCGACGCAGCCAGACCCCCTGCGTCTTCACCGATGCCGCAGGCACCCTGTTTGCCAATGCCCCCATGCAACGACTGCTGAGGTGCGACGAACGGGCATGCGGCAATGATTCTCCCCTGGTGTCGCTGTTCCTGGCGCAGGAGGCCCAGGCACGGCAGCAACGTCAACCGCTTGGGGTGTTTAACAGCCAGCCCTATGGCGCCCACGGCATCATGCAGCCCTGGTTGTTCTGCTTTCTTCCCGACGTAGATGATGACGGCGTGTGTCACGGCAGCTTTTGCCACGCGCGGCCGTTCCCGTTCCTGTCTTTACCGGACTATCTCGAGGGCGGCTGTCCCCGACCGGTGGAGGACTGGCCCGTCGACGACAGGTTTACCGACAGGGAGCGGAGCATCATCTTTTTATCGCTGCCGCGCCTGAGCAGCAAGCGCATTGGGCAGCGGCTCCAGATATCGCATCGCACGGTAGAAAACCGTCTGCAGTGCATCTACCACAAGATAGGTATCCACAATGTCCGGCAGCTGGATGACTATTGTCGCCAGCATGGGATGGTGTTCGCCATTCCCCCGCAATGGCGACCCCGCGTCAGTCATGTCATTAACCCGTAGTGNNCCCGGTACGTGGTCGCCTCTGACGGCCGCGTATTCGCGGGAAGGGAGACCTGCTGGTATGATACCCATAAGCACCATCAAGCAAGAGAACAAAACTGATGACCGAACCCAAGCGCCCCTTGCTCAGTATCAGACGCAAGCCGAAAATTTATGTGAATCCGAAGCATGCCGATAAACCCGCGCCGGCGCCAAAACCGGCGAAGCCGGTCAAGGAGCCAAAGCCGAAACAGCCGCCACCCAAGCCCCTGAGCCGGGAAGAGCGCATCGCCCGGAACCGGGCGAAAAAATTACGCCGGGATCAGGAGGCCATCGCCAGTCTGGTGGCACATTGGCCGCAACTCTTCAGCCTTGAACAGTCGAAGCCGATAAAAATTGGTATGGTGGCAAATATCCTTGACGATATCAAGGCGCGTGAACTGGAGCTAACCCGCGCCAAAGCCAGCGCGGCGCTGATGTTCTATACGCAAACGCCAGCCTATCAGCAAGCGGTCCATGCCGGCGGCAGTCGGTTTGACCTTGGCGGGCAACCCTGTGGCGAAGTGACTGAGGAGCAAAAGGCCCATGCCCTGAAGCAGTTGGAGAAATGGCAAGCAGAAACAGAGTCCGCGCCACCATCGGGCGCAGAGCCAACGCCATGAGCAATAAATTTACCCCGACGCCCCATGATGCGGTGTTCAGGCAGTTTCTTCACGACAAGGCCACAGCGCAGGATTTTTTTGATATCTGGCTGCCTGATGATATCAAGGCGCTGTGTAACTGGGAGACCCTGAAGCCCGAGTCCGGCTCCTTTATCGATTCGGACATGAAGCCTTACCAGAGTGATATCCTCTACTCGGTGAACGCCAACGGACCTGATGGCTATGTCTACTGTTTGATTGAGCACCAGTCGACCCCCGACAAGCTGATGGCCTGGCGGTTAATGCGCTATTGCATGGCGGCCATGCAGCGGCATCTGGAAGCCGGGCATGATAAACTGCCCCTGGTTTTTCCGGTACTGTTCTACTGCGGCGAAAAAAGTCCGCATCCGTACAGCACCAACTGGCTGGACTGCTTTGAACGGCCCTATATCGCAGCGAAGATTTACAGCCAGCCGTTCCGGCTGGCGGATGTGACCACGCTCGATGATGATGCCATCATGCAGCACCGGCGCATGGCGCTGCTAGAGTTGATTCAGAAGCATATTCGTCGCCGGGATATGACAGAGTTGCTAGACAGTATTGTTAAACTGCTGTCGTACAATTATTATACGGATACGCAGGTTGTCACGATGATGAACTATCTGGTTCAGGAGGGGAATGCCGCCTCGCCACGCACGTTCATTACCGAGATAGCCAGACGGGCGGAGAGACACGAGGAGGCACTTATGACCATTGCTGAGGCTCTGAAGCTGGAAGGTAAGCTGGAAGGTAAGCTGGAAGGTATCCAAGAAGGTATTCAGAAAGGTAAGTTGGAAGGTATTCAAGAAGGTATTCAGAAAGGGCTTGAGAAAGGTAGGCGTGAAGGCATTATTGCAGTGGCTAAAAATATGCTTGATTCTGGAACCAGCCAAACGCTTATCAAGCAGGTTACCGGATTAACTGATTCTGAATTGAATAATCTGAAAAGCTGAATATCATTAAGGGCGGCAAGTAATGATAAATGACCGGCCCTTTTTTTTATTGTTGACATGACTTCATGGTTGTATGCACTGAGTGATTTTTTTTGTGGGTTATTGTATATTTCCTTTTTTCGTTATGTATAGCGCAATAACCTGAACCAGTATGGCGGAAGAATACCATAGCGTACTCAGTGCATCCTCATGGTTTACAATAACCAAACGAAGCATGGCAGTGATGCCAATGCAAATGAAATACTGTAACGGAAAAAAGTTATCTGATTCAAAATATTTAATGATGAGCGCCACAAACTCGAAGTATAAAAAATAATCAATCAAGGTTGTAATAACGCCAAAAGATAACGTCTTCTCAGATTTTAACAACACAAAATTAATCATCGCGTAGATTTCTTTTGCGATGCAGGCGAGTAAAACCATGCCCATCATCATCAGCAAAATAGTTAAGGATAATTGTAAAATCCTGGATATGTAATTTTTATATTCTGTTTTAATTTTTACACCTTACTGAGGTTTATGGTATTTTACCCATCGTGGGTCATGTGCTAGTTTTCTAGGCCCAATGAGAAAAGGATATATTATGTCAATCCCGACCCAAGAGCAACAAGCCGTCATTAACTGACAGGGCCAGCAACTTGTTGTGAATGCGTTTGCCGGAACGGGGAAAACCTCGACACAGGTTCGCTATGCAGAAAAACACCCTGAATTACGAATGCTCTATATCGCGTTTAACCGCTCAGTGAGAGAAGAGGCTGAACAGAAATTCCCGCCTAACGTTTCCTGCAAAACGTCGCATCAGCTGGCGTGGGTCACTCATGACAAATACTACAAACATCGCTTTGCCAATTCGCTACGCCTTAACGATATTTACCGCGCTCTCGGCATCGATAACTGGGGGCTGGTAAAAGCCGTTCAGGACACGTTAAAAAATTTCATGGGCAGCGCCGATAGCACAATTATTATACGCCATTGTCCTTTTCTTGCAGAGGATAGTGGGTTATCGCTGATGCGTGAGTATATTATCGAACTCAGCCAGTCGTTATGGCAACGGATGATAAGCACTGACGATGATTTTCCTGTGACACACGATGTCTATCTTAAGCTGTATCAACTTTCGTCTCCTGACCTTTCGCAACGCTTTGACGTTATTTTGTTTGATGAGGCGCAGGATGCCAACCCTGTTACTCACGATTTCATTTTCCGGCATACAGGTAAGCTGATTATGGTGGGAGATGCACATCAACAAATCTATCGCTTTCGGAGAGCGGTTGACGCTCTCAACGCGCCACAGCTTGCCCATGCTGACCGACTATGGCTGACAAACAGCTTTCGCTTTGGTGCCAATATCGCATGTGTGGCCAACGCCCTGCTGGCACTCGATGATGAAACGCATCAGGTCGTCGGATGCGGAGGGGAGGATGAGGTCCATTTCAGCCTTCCTCGAAAGGGCTATCCTCACCGGGCAATACTGAGTCGGACAGTCGCAGGGGTGATCGGCGCAGCACTGGAAGCCAATAGCAATCACGATTCGGTGTTTTGGGTAAACGGGATTGATGCTTACCGGGTTAATGAGCTGATCAACCTGCACTGGTTTTCTCTCAACGAGCATAAGAAAATGGGCAGCCGGCAACTCTCTTCAGAATACAAAAACTATCAGGAGTATATGCGCGTTGCGGAGGCCAGCGACGATCAGGAAATGCTTCAGTCCATAAAGATCATAGACAAGTTTTACCCCTTGCCAAAGAAAATCAACGCTATGCGGCAGTATACTGTGGACGAAGAAAATGCAGCGAGCGTGACCGTAACTACCGCTCACAGGGCTAAAGGGCTGGAATGGCCTGTCGTTGAGCTTAACAGCGACTTTCCTGACATTCTCGATTCGGAAATTGACAAGGCCAACCGCCGGGATGAAATTAACCTGCTCTACGTGGCCGCAACGCGTGCCCGAAAAACACTGATAGCCAATAGCGTAATAGAGAATGTAGTGCGAGCATCATAGTTGCCAGGGGCGGCGTTTGTAACCTATGAGTATAAAATTTATTTTTTTAACTTAGATAAGTTAAAAAGTGCTTTTTTTTCATTTGTAGTAACTGATGAGTTAGTCTCCTCGTCTTTCGATAATTCTTTTTTTGATATTAGTTTCGCCAAATCATCGATGCTTACGTTATTTCCTCGGTAGCCTGTAACGCGCTCAATTATATTTACCAGGTCTTCTGTTGTCATTGAGCCGTTAAATAAACCACAAATCAGGTTAACAATTCTCTTGTCGATAGATGATAATGCAGCTCCGCATATTATTGTTTGTCGATAAAGATCACCTCTTGTTTGTGTTGGTAAATCATCGAAAAATTTCGCAGCCAAATAATCCTGAGGGTATAGTTCAGGATGCAAGTATACTATTATTTTTTTCCTTTTATCTTTCATGGTTAAGTCCTTGCTATGGCTTTCACTAATGCAAACTGAGGATCTTCTACTTTGGTTACTTTGTGAAGTGGGAAGTGTTGCTTTATGTAAGGGTAAATAATCTCTGCCCCGCCTTCTGTTAGATATATACGCTGTGTTCCTGTGAATGATGTTATTTCATTCTTTACACTTTCAGCCAGTGAAGATGATTCTTTGTCAATCAAGGATTGGATGTTTTTTATGTGACCAATGTCATTAATAAGGCTTTGCAGATACGTTTCGTTTGAATGGTTTTTTATTATTTCATTTGCAATATAAAAGCTACTGGGGGTGGATGCATTTTCTAGTGCCTTCATGACGGTTCTTGTTATTCTTGATGTCCCTATTTCGTTATTTCCTTTTATTGTTGTTACACTATCGAAAGCCCCTTGTATAATTCCACAATCGAGAGTGGTCCCACCTAAATCAACGACCAGACTGCGTTCTAAAGGTTTAACATCATCAGCGATTATCGATTCAATTGCGGCAGGAAGAAATTCAGGCATAACATTGATTTTCTTAATTTTGAATGTTTCGCCTTTATTAATAAAAATAGAACGAAGTATGTTGTTTTTTTTATTATTAATATTTTTTTCATTCGGTTGGTTGTCTGAGTCAAAAAATTCAGTTACTGGCAAAGTTACTGTCATCTCTATATCCTGAGGATCTAATCCTGAAGTAAGCAAAGCATGGTGAATAGCAAGTAGGTTCGCTGTGCTGTATTGGTAGCTAACATGTGTTGTAGCAATAGCCGCTGTGCTCCCTAGGTCATGAGAGTATTTTTTTTCATCTACTGTATAATTGAAAACTTTACCTGTGCCTAAGATATCTGCATTCCAGCCTTCCTTGAAACTATTACCAGATATGCTGGTTTTCACTTCACCATCTTTTAACCAAGCCAATTTGACATTTGTGGAACCATCATCACATGAAACGGTTAACATGAATTGCCTCATTTTGAGTAAGATTTTTTCTATTTTGAGAATTTTTATTGAATATAGCAGCTATGCCTTTTTTTAAACTCAAATTGAGTAAAAATCTTACTCAATTTGAGATTTTTTTGGTTTTGCTGAGCATCTATGTATGGCTGGATAAAAATCAACCTCAAGAAAAAAGGAAGTCGCTTTGCTCCTGCTTTTTATCGCGCCCTGGCGGTCGCCAGTTTCTGGGCAAGCGGAACTTTTTCTGCTGCATGGTCCCCTTTGTGCATACCTCTTCAATTATTACCCTTGCGCCCCGACCGTGCAGGGCTAGCGTGTGGGTACGGCTCCGGCCGTCACAACGCGAAAGCCCCAGAGCGCACAGGGTATTGAGGCAGGCCGGCACCGCCGGCGACCTGTGCGGCGCTGGCGCAGCCAGCCATTGCAGCGGGGCGGTTTAACGGACGCACGGCGCTCGATGCGCCAGCGCGTCCGCCGGCAGACGACGCCCGTCCGGGCGGGGAAACCCGCCCTTGCCCGTTATTCATCAACGTCTGGCGACAACCTCCTCGACGATGCTTGCCAGATAATCCCAGTTATAGCCGATGCTTTCATCGTGCCAGGCATCGGCGAGCCGCATGGCGGCCGCGATTTCAGCGTGGGTCAGCGTCTCGTCGATGGCCAGAAAATCCTCCTCCAGCCAAAAGGTGCCGCAACACAGTGCATCAGGGGCGGAGCGTTGCAAACGGCGGGCAAAGCCGGCAATGGTCATAGCGTTCATGGAATATGTCCTTTCTCTCAATCTTTAAAATGGTGGTCAAGTTCGTTAATCGCCTTGTAGATTTCGACGTAACGGTCGTGCGCGTCCCGCAGGATATGGCCGGCCAGGCGCTCGGCCAGCACGTCGCTGTTCCAGAAATACGCACTCACCAGCCCCCGCTGTGGGGACTTACCTAAAGTGATCCAATAGGTATAAACGGGAATATCCGGGAATTCGCGGGATCTGGTGGGATAAAGACTAACTAAATCAGGGATTAATTCTTGACTTGGCGTAAATTTAATCAATTTGGAAGCAG